>CAZIEH010000006.1:0-22078 GCA_964538695.1 uncultured Eubacterium sp.
ACTCTCGACCTTACGGATGCGAACCGTACGCTCTCCCAGCTGAGCTACGCCCCCGAATTTCAATTTTTACCTGTTTATTATATACCTTGTTTTACAAAAATTCAACCGTTTTTTTATTTCGAACAAAAAATTTTTGAAAATCTGTCAGTATGCACAAATTTTTATTGCGCAGGCAAGGGCTATCTGTTATAATGGTTATCAAAGGTAAAAAGACGATTTTTTAAGCTTATTTATTATATAAATTCGGTTATCGGAGGCGTTTTATGAAAGACGGATTTATAAAGGCTGTTGCCGCGAATTTTGCCGTAGCCGTTGCGGGTGTCGGTAAAAATACGGCGGAAATATTAAAGGCGATTGAGTACGCCGACGGCATTTCGGCAAATATACTATGCTTGCCCGAGCTTTGCATTACAGGTTACAGCTGCGGCGACTTGTTTTATTCTGATGCTTTGCTGACCGCCGCCGAGAAGGCGCTTTGCAAAATTACGGCGGCGACAAAGGGTGTGTATCCTCTTGTTGCGGTGGGTGCGCCTTTAAAGCATCGCGGTAAAATATTCAACTGCGCCGCACTTATTAAAGACGGCGAAATTTTGGGTGTTGTGCCTAAAACCTATTTGCCGAATTATGCCGAATTTTACGAGGCACGACAGTTCTGCTCGGCAGATAAGCTTGCCTTGGGTGAAACGGTAACCGTTTGCGGCAAAGCCGTGCCTTTCGGTACCGACATAATTTTCAAAAACAGCGAAATGCCCGTTATGACGGTTTGTGCCGAAATTTGCGAGGATTTGTGGGCACCTGTGCCGCCCTCTGCCGCGATGTGCAACGCTGGGGCAACGGTTGTGCTTAACCTTTCGGCATCGAACGAGGTTGTCGGCAAGGCGGATTATCGCAGAAAGCTGGTCGAATGCGCCTCGGCAAAGCAGATATGCGGATATGTTTACGCCTGCGCATCTGCCGATGAGTCTACACAGGATACTGTTTTTTCGGGGCATAATATGGTTGCAGAAAACGGCACACTGTTAGCCGAGGAGGAGCCTTTCGGCGAAAGCCGCTATACTGTCAGCGAAATAGATTTGAAAAAGCTTGAAAGCGAGCGCAGTCAAAATTCCACCTTTGCATACGGTAAATATCCCACTGTACGCGAAATAAGCTTTAAGCAACCCTTAAAAGAAACGGTGCTTACAAGAAAATACACCACAATGCCGTTTGTTCCCGCAAACCGCGACGAATTGGCACAGCGCACCGAAACCATACTTAAAATACAGTCGTTCGGGCTTAAAAAGCGCGTTATCGCGGCATATGCGAAAACGCTTGTTATAGGCATCTCGGGCGGTCTTGACAGCACGCTTGCACTGCTTGTAGCCGCGCGCACGCTGAAATTGCTTGACAGACCTATGACGGATATTGTCGCCGTTACAATGCCCGGCTTCGGCACGACGGCACGAACAAAAACCAACGCGCAAAGGCTTTGCGAGCTGCTTGGTGTAACACTGCGCGAAATACCGATAGGCGCGGCTGTAAAACAGCACTTTGCCGATATAGGTCACGACCCATCTGTCACCGATGTAACATACGAAAACAGTCAGGCGCGCGAACGCACACAGATACTTATGGATATCGCAAACCAAACAGGCGGTATGGTTGTAGGTACGGGCGATTTAAGCGAGCTTGCACTTGGCTTTGCTACCTATAACGGTGACCATATGTCGATGTACGGTGTCAATTGCTCTGTACCGAAAACACTTGTGCGGCATATTGTTTCTTACGAGGCTGACCGTTTCGGCGGTGAAATAAAGGCTGTTTTAGACGATGTTCTTGCAACACCCGTTTCGCCAGAGCTGTTGCCGTTTGACGAAAACGGAAATATTGCGCAAAAGACTGAGGAGCTTGTCGGCCCTTACGAGCTGCACGACTTCTTTTTGTACCATATGGTGCGTTTCGGTTGCACGCCCGAAAAGCTGTACCGACTTGCAAGGTACGCTTTTGACGGTGCATATGACAATGACACCCTTAAATATTGGCTTAAAAAATTTGTTTCGCGCTTTTTTGCACAGCAGTACAAGCGTTCCTGCGTTCCCGACGGACCTAAGGTAGGCTCGGTATCGCTTTCACCACGCGGCGATTGGCGTATGCCGTCGGATGCGGTAGGCGATGAATGGATTAAGGATTTTGAAAATCTTTAAATAAAACAAAACAGCGAATTGAGGAGAAAATATGAACGAGCAAAATTTTGAAAAATACTATAAAATCGCTACGGCTGTGCGCGGTGAAATCGGCAAAGCCGTTTTGGGCAAGGATGATGTTATAGAGCGCGTTTTGGCGGCAATTCTTGCGGGCGGACACATATTGCTTGACGATATTCCAGGTGTCGGCAAAACCACAATGGCACTTGCCTTTTCCGCGGCAACGGGTATGGATTACAAGCGTTTGCAGTTTACACCCGATGTTTTGCCGACCGATGTTACGGGCTTTAGCATTTACGATAAAAATACCGACTCGTTTACATATAAGCCGGGTGCGGCTATCTGCAACCTGTTTTTGGCAGACGAAATAAACAGAACATCCTCGAAAACGCAGTCTGCATTGCTTGAAATTATGGAGGAGGGCAGGGTCACCGTCGACGGCGTTACCCGTAATATGCCCGACCCGTATGTGGTTATTGCAACACAGAACCCTGTTGGCTCGGTCGGTACGCAAATGTTGCCCGATTCACAGCTTGACCGCTTTATGGTGTGCGTTTCAATGGGCTATCCGTCGGTTGCTGACGAGGTTGTGATTTTGCGTGGCAGACAGAATGAAAATCCGCTTGATAAGGTTGAAAGTGTTGCGACGATTGATGATGTCGTCGAAATGCGTCGCCTTGTAAAGCAGGTATATACCGACGATAAAATTTACGAATATATTGCAAAAATTGCCGAAAAAACACGAACTGACGATATGTTCAAGCTTGGTTTAAGTCCCCGCGGCTCGCTTGCATTGGCGCGCGTGGCGCGTGCTGTCGCGTTCTTGCACGGCAGAAACTATGTTGTACCCGACGATATTGCGTTTATTTGGCGTGATGTCGCGGCACACCGTGTGGTTTTGGGTGCGTCTGCGCGCGTTTCGGGCAGCTCGGTCGACGAAATTTTGCAATCGGTACTGAAAGCTGTGCCTATGCCGCATATTTCGCGCAGGAAAACGGTATAAATATGGCGGCTTTAATATATTTGGTAATACTCGTCGTAACGGTTGCTTTCAGCATATTGTATCGCGATATGCTTGCACTTTTGTTGCTTATAACCGTAATAGCCGTGCCGCTTTTGTCGCTGTTAATACTTATGGTAATCCGTTTGCTTACACGCGTCAGGCTCGGTATTGCCGACAGCACGGTAACGCTCGGTAACACGGCGGTAATAACAGTGAACATAAAAAATAATTCACCCTTTTCGGTGGGTCGCTTGCGCATTGCAATGACCGTTAAAAACCGCTATATCGATGCGGTCGAAAAGCAGACGGTTAATATATGCGTACCTCCGTTTTCTTCGGGTGAATATAAAATTAAAATTATGTCCGAGCATATCGGCGTGGTAAACGCAAGCATAAAACGCGTTGCGGTGTACGGCTTTTTTGGCGTTGCCTCGTTCGGGTATCGCGCGAAAAAGGATTACAAGATAGTTATTTGCCCGCCTTTGAATGAGGTTGGGGTAAAACTTCGGCAAAATATGTACAGCATAAGCGAGTCGAATGTTTTTTCAAAGCATAAGCCCGGTGACGACCCGTCAGAGGTATTCGCAATACGCGATTATGTCGGCGGCGATAAGCTTAATCGTATGCATTGGAAGCTCAGCACCAAGCAGGATTCGCTTATGGTAAAGGATTACAGCTTACCCGTAAGCGAAAGTGTGCTTATATTGGCAGATCTGTGTGACACGGGCGAAAACTGTGCCACGCTTGCAGACGGTGTTATAGAAACGGTTTTTTCACTTTCATTTACACTTTTACATCGTCGTGTTATGCACGCCGTGGGCTGGTACAGTGTCGACGGCGGCACTGTGTTTGTGCCGATTGAAACAAGTGATGACCTTTTTGCGGCTATGGGACTGTTTTTACAAAGCAGTGAATACTGTGACGACAGGCGTTTGAACGATTTAGAGCAAGAGGTACAGCAGGGCAGGTCGCATATTGTGTATGTTTCGCCGAATGTTACCGCAGGCGCTTTTAATGCGTTCGCAGGCAGTCTTAACACAAATATTTTACCCTCTGCCGTAAGTGTCGTTTGCGACAAAAAGACCGATAAAGCAAACGGCGATACCACGGTTGTACATTGTGGCAATATCGTAAGCGGATTGGACGGTGCCGAGCTGTGAAAAAGAATAAAACACAACTTAAAAGCACGGGCATTTCACTGTCGGTAGAGCGTATCGGCTCAACGGGTGTAATGCCACAGCCTGTCGTAATCGCCGCTGTTGCGGTCATTGCGGCTATTGCCGTTATGGGCGCACTTATCACCTTTGTAACAATACTTAATATTTCGACAAATATATCGCTTTTGTGTATCCTTACGGCGGCTTTAAGCGCGGGTTTTGTAATATGCTGGCAAGTGGTTAAAAGGCGCGGAACGGTGATCGGTATAACTGTCGGTGCCGTACTTTTGGCTTGTGCCGTGATGTGGCGCACGGTATACGAGGGTGTACTTTCCGTCTACTATCAGGGCTTTACCACCATCAGCAAATATATGTATTGGGATACACCGAAAATTCCCGACGGCGCTGTGGTCGAAAACGACCCGAGTGTCGCGCTTGTGCTTTGCGCGGTCGCGGTGCTTTTGTGCCTTTTTGTGTCATATTTTTTGGCTGTGGTAAAAAGCATTATCGGTGTTTTTCTTGTAACCTTTCCGTTTTTCGAAATAGGTGCCGCTTTCGGCTGTGTTCCCGAATATTTTTGGTTCTCGCTTTATCTCGGTGCAATGGCGGCGGCATTCGTTTACATTCGCGCCAACAAAACGGGCAGTAAAAAACAGCGTACGAAAAGGCAGGGCGAAATAGGCAAATCCAACTTGGCAATAGGCGCGGTAATCGCCGCGGCGGCAACGGTTGCGGTGTTCTTCGGCGGCAGATATGTGCTTAACAACCTCGGCTTTGACCGCCCCGAAAATATGGATAAAATGCGCAAAAATGTCAAAAACGGCTATTCGTCTATCTATGATTACATTGTGGGCGAAGACCACGACGGCAGTCTTAAAGAGGGTAAGCTGTTAAAGGTTGACGATAAAAAGGTTAAAAACCGTCACTATCTTACGCTTAAAACCTCACTGCAAAAAACCGACGAGATAATATATCTGCGAGGTTACAGCGCAACCGATTATAAGGGGACAAGCTGGGAACAGAGCGAAAGCTATGAAAAATATACCAAGCTTTTCAGCGAGCTTGAGGAGAATTTTTATCGATTAAGCGGCATAAACGGCAGTCTTTTGTCGAATTGTCCCGATTACCGCACTTTCGATCAGGGAAATTTCAAAATAAGCGACCTGCGCCGCGAAAAGGACTACGCCTATCAGACATATTGCGCAAGCTTTGACGAGTCGTATACCGAAATTTACGACAGCGCAATGAGTCCGAAAAACAAGGGCAAGTACGAATATAATACCTATTTGGGTACGGATGCGCCGTTCAAAATTCGGTCCTCAAGGCTGTATAAGGATAAAACCTTTAAAAAGCTTTTTTCACAATATAAAACCTTTGTGAAAAAAGAATATGTTAAATCCACAGCGACCGACAGCGTAAAACAGCTTGCCGAAAAATTAAAAAGCGGCAATAAATACAAATCTGTCGACAATGTTCGCGAATATCTTAAAAAGAATATAAAGCTTACATATGTTGTGGACAAAAGTCCTGCGGACGAGGATTTTGTCGAGCATTTGCTTTTCACATCGAAGCGCGGATACAGCACACATTATGCCACCGCCGCCGCTGTAATGCTGCAAGCAATGGGCTACCCCACAAGATATGTCGAGGGTTATGCAATTTTGCCAAAGCAATTCAACGAAACGAAAACCGACAATAAATACGGTTATATTACATACGATGTAACGGATGCGAACGCGCACGCGTGGATAGAAATTTTTGACGACACATACGGCTGGATTCCCGTAGATGTTACACCGGGTATGTACAGCGCTACTATGTTCGATATGATGAAGCAGTATGTGCAAGAGGGTATCGACGAGGAAAAGCCGCCGAAAGACGAGGAAACAAAAGAAGAAAATATAGAAGAGGAACAACCGCCCGAGGAAGAAGAGGACGGCCCCGACGACTTGCTGTATGGCGAGGAAACACACTATATTTATATCGAGGCGTGGCACGCGGTTTTAATTATCGTATTTCTTTCGCTTGCTGTGCTGTTTGTGCTGTGGCTTGTTATGGCGAGAATTATTGCGAAAATACGCAAGCGCAAAATGATTTCTGCCGAAAGCGACAACGCGGCGGCAATTCTTTACCGCTACTTTATAAAGCTTTTGGAATATGACGGAATAGATGTAAAAACCGTTTCGTCGTATCGCGAGCTTTTAGAGAATATTGAAAATTACGGCGGTGCGATAGATGTCGAAACCGCAAGGCTTGTTATAGCGGTATGTCAGCAGTATGCGTTTTCGCGTACAAAGCCCTACAAAGTCGCGGTAAGCGGTGCGGCAACAAGGCTTGTCGGCTGTACCGACGGTGTTTACCGAAAATTAAAGCCGAAAAAACGCTTTTCGTTTAAATACATCGGTGCAATGTAGTGCGGCAATACTTGAAAACGCGTAAAAAAAGTATTATAATAAAAGCAGACTCTTTTAGGGTCTGCTTTATTTTCTGAAAAAGAGGTAATTATATGACTAAAATTGATATTTTTTCAGGCTTTCTCGGTGCGGGTAAAACCACACTTATAAAAAAGCTTATTTCCGAAAGCTTCGGCGGTGAAAGAATTGTTCTTATCGAAAACGAATTCGGCGATGTCGGTATTGACGGCGGATTTATGCAGGATGCGGGTATTGAGGTTACCGAAATGAACTCGGGCTGTATTTGTTGCAGTCTTGTCGGCGATTTCGGCAAAGCACTTGAAGAGGTTTTAAACCGCTATCAGCCCGACCGAATTTTGATAGAGCCGTCGGGTGTCGGCAAGCTCAGCGATGTTATACGCGCCGTCGGCGATATCAAGTCCGACGAAATTTCGCTTAACAGCTTTACCACGGTTGTCGACGCGAAAAAAACCAAGATGTATATGAAAAATTTCGGCGAATTTTTCAACAACCAAATTGAGAATGCCGCCACAGTAATTTTCAGCCACACCGCAGACCTTGCGCCCGAAAAACTGCAACAAAGCATTGACCTTGTTAAGCAGCTTAACCCCAACGCGGTTATAGTTACAACCGATTGGGAAAAGCTGTCGGGTGATGCTGTTTTAGAGGCTATGGAGCGTAAGGATACACTTCAGGCAGAGCTTGAACGCTTGGAAAAAGAGGACACCTGCCCCGTTTGCGGTCATCACCACCACGAGCATCACCACGACCATGACTGCTGTCACGGTGAACACGAGCATCATCACGACCATGATTGCTGTCACGGCGAACACGGTCACCATCATCACCACGCTGACGAGGTGTTTACAAGCTGGGGCTGTGAAACCGCAAAGGTGTTTACCGACGAGCAAATTCAGTCGGCGTTGGCACAGCTTGAAAATTCCGAAAAATTCGGTACGGTTTTGCGCGCAAAGGGCATTGTTGCAGGCGAAAACGAGTGGATACATTTCGACTATGTTCCGTCCGAGCCTGATGTTCGTCACGGCTCTGCCGCGGTTATAGGCAGATTGTGCGTTATAGGCTCACAGCTTAATGAAGAGGCTATAAAACAGCTGTTCGGATTATAAATACAACCGAAAATATGCGATGCTTTTATTGTATTCGCACCTTGGAAAGATATGGTGACAAAAATGGATATTCCCGTATATTTGTTCACGGGCTTTTTAGAGTCGGGTAAAACGACATTTATACAAGAAACCCTGCAAGACCCCGAGTTTAACACTGGTGACAACACCCTGTTGCTTGTGTGCGAGGAGGGCGAAATGGAGTACGAGCCCGAAAGGTTTGCAACCAAATCGGTAACTGTGCAGATTGTTGATGAGCAAGAACAGCTTACGCAGACAAATCTGAAAAAATGGCAAAAAGCCGCCGCGGCAAAACGCGTTATAGTCGAGTATAACGGTATGTGGCAGCTCGCCGCGTTTTATTCGGCAATGCCGAAAGAGTGGATTCTTTATCAGGAAATGTGCTTTGCCGACGCGTCGGATTACGAGACATACAACCGCAATATGCGCAGCCTTGTCGCAGATAAGCTCGGCGGTTGCGAGCTTATAGTGTTCAACCGTTGCGACGGTGACACGAATAAAGAGGCGTTGCATAAAATTGTGCGCTCTGTCAGCAGAAAAGCGGACATTGCTTTTGAATTTAAAGATCGCCATGTAGAGTATGACGATATTAAAGACCCTTTGCCGTTTGATGTCAATGCCGATGTAATCGAAATTGCCGACGGTGATTTCGCAATATGGTATTACGACCTTATGGAGAATAAAAACGCCTATAACGGCAAAACGCTTTCTTTCCTCGGCATAGTCGCAAAGGATAGAAAAATGCCGAAGCTTGAATTTGCCATAGGCCGCCATATTATGACCTGCTGTGTTGACGACATACGATACGGCGGCGTTGTGGCGCAGTGGGAGCTTTCGCCACAGCTTAAAACGGGCGATTGGGTGCGCGTTACGGGCAGAATAAAGCAAGAGTTTAACGAGCTTTACGGCGAAAAAGGTCCCGTGCTTAAAGTAATCGATTTAAAACCGACACAGCCACCCAAAGAACAGGTTGTAACGCTGTATTAAAGATATAAATAAAAAACTCCGATTGCGGTCGGAGTTTTTTGTGTTTATCAATATTTTACATTGCTTTCAATGTTTCTATAACATAATCGGCGAAATCGTGGCAAGTGGCACCGTTTTTATCGCCCGTTACTGTAAGCTTTTTCTCGGTTTCGGTGCAAATTTGCATTGCTTTACCGAGCTTTTCGGCAAGGCTTGGTCGTGCAATGTGTCTAAGCAACATTTCAAGTGCTTTGAAAATGCTTGAGGGGTTTGCATAGTCGCCTAGTCCCTCTTCAAGCATACGCGGTGCTGTGCCGTGAATCGCCTCGAACATAGCATATTTATCGCCGATATTCGCACTGCCTGCCGTGCCTACGCCGCCTTGAAGCTGTGCCGCCTCGTCGGTGATAATATCGCCGTAAAGGTTGGGCAGAACAAATACCTGAAATTTTGAACGGATTGCGGGGTTTACAAGGTTTGCGGTCATTATGTCAATGTACCAGTCTTCTGCTGTGATTTCGGGGTAATCGGCGGCTATTTCGTGCGCGATTGCCGAAAACTTGCCGTCGGTTTTCTTCATAATATTTGCTTTTGTAACTATCGCAACATTGGTTTTGCCGTTAGCGCGTGCATATTCGAATGCGGCGCGACAAATGCGGCGTGTGCCTGCGTTTGTGGTAACCTTAAAATCCATTGCCAGCTTTTCGGGAAGCTCGATACCGCGACTGCCCAAAACATACTCGCCCTCGGTATTTTCACGGTAAAATACCCAGTCGATATCTTGTTCGGGAATTGTTACGGGTCTAACATTGGCGTAAAGGTCAAGCTCGCGGCGAAGTGCGACATTTGCACTTTCCATTGTGCCGCCCTTAGGCGTGGTGGTCGGGCCTTTAAGAAGCACATCGCACTCTTTTATAGCGCGCAGGGTATCCTCGGGCACGGCGGCGCCGACTGCAAGACGGTTTTCTATGGTAAGACCGTCTATTTTGCGCAGTTCTATTTTACCGCTTTCAATTTCATCTTTAAGCAGATATTCGGCAACACGCTCTGCCTCGTTTACGATTATCGGGCCGATGCCGTCGCCGCCGCAAACGCCTATAACTATTTTGTCGCTGTTTGCAAAATCGGTCGGGGTACAGCCCTGCTCCATTCTGTTTTCGCGTTCAAGCTGTTCGGTGAGAAGTGCGCGAAACTGCGCAACAGCGTTTTCAATTGCTTTTTCCATATCAGCCGTTCTCCTTTGTATATTTCAGCAGACTGCCTGCCTTTAAAATTCCCTTTTGTCTTTCGGTAAAGTTACAGCAAAGTGTAAATTCGTCGCCAGTGGTTTCGTCGCGCATAATAATTTCACCCTTGTCCATACCCTCGAAAATATTGCCGAGGTTCAAGCGGTCACCCTGCGAAATTTTATCGTAATCGTCAGGATTTTTAAAGGTAAGCGGCATAATGCCCGAGTTTATAAGGTTTGCGATATGAATACGCGCAAAGCTTTTTGTTATAACCGCGCGTATGCCGAGGTACATCGGCACAAGTGCCGCGTGCTCTCGCGAGGAGCCTTGACCGTAGTTACTGCCGCCGACGATTATGCCCTGCCCCGCGGTTTTTGCACGCTCGGGGAAGGTTTCGTCGCAAACCGCAAAGCAGAACTGCGAAAGATGCGGAATGTTGGAACGGTAGGGCAATATTTTTGCACCTGCAGGCATAATGTGGTCTGTGGTTATGTTGTCACCGACTTTTAGGACAAGCTCTGCCGAAAGTGTGTCGGTCTGCGGTGTCGCCTTCGGAAATTCTTTAATATTAGGACCGCGCAGAACCTCGACATTCTTCGCCTCGTCGATGCTTGCGGGTGGAATAACGGCGGTGTCGTTTATTTTGAACTGGTCGGGCATTTCGATTTGCGGCATATCGCCCAAAAGCCTCGGGTCGGTAATCTCACCCGTAAGTGCCGCCGCAACAGCGGTTTCGGGCGAAACAAGGTAAACCTGACCGTCCTTTGTACCGCTTCTGCCGTGGAAGTTACGGTTAAAGGTTCTAAGGCTTACGCCACCCGAATTAGGCGAAAAGCCCATACCTATACAGGGTCCGCAGGCACATTCAAGCACACGCGCACCCGATGCGATTATGTCGCTTAATGCGCCGCAGTCGGCAAGCATTGAGAAAACCTGCTTTGAACCTGGCGATACCGAAAGGCTTACGCTGTCTTTAATGGTTTTGCCTTTCAGCAGTGCCGCGACCTTAAGCATATCCTGAAGTGACGAATTGGTGCAGGAACCTATGCAAACCTGATCAACCTTTGTGCCTTTAAGCGACTCTACCGTAACAACATTGTCGGGGCTGTGCGGACAGGCAATCATCGGTTTTAATTCCGAAAGATTTATATTGATAATTCTGTCGTACTGTGCATCCTCGTCAGAGGCAAGCGGTGTAAAGTCGTTTTCTCTGCCCTCGCGGCGCAGGAAATCTCTTGTAATTTCGTCAGACGGGAATATTGATGTTGTCGCACCAAGCTCTGTACCCATATTTGTTATGGTCGCACGCTCTGGTACAGACAGGGTTTTAATACCCTCGCCGCCCCATTCAATAATTGCGCCGACACCGCCTTTAACCGACAAAATTCGCAGTAATTCAAGGCTGACATCCTTTGCGGTTACAAACGGGTTAAGCTTTCCCGTAAGATTTACTTTAAACATCTTGGGACAGGTTATGTAGTATGCGCCGCCGCCCATTGCCACGGCGACATCAAGACCGCCCGCGCCGAACGCCAGCATACCTATACCGCCGCCTGTCGGGGTGTGACTGTCAGAGCCGATAAGCGTTTTGCCCGGGATACCGAAGCGCTCTAAATGCACCTGATGGCATATACCGTTGCCGGGGCGCGAGAAATAAATGCCGTGCTTTTTGGCAACCGACTGAATGTAGCGGTGGTCGTCGGCATTTTCAAAGCCCGATTGCAGTGTGTTATGGTCGATATATGCGACACTGCGCTCGGTTTTAACGCGGTCTATACCCATAGTTTCAAATTCAAGGTACGCCATTGTGCCTGTTGCATCCTGCGTAAGGGTTTGGTCTATACGCAGTGCGATTTCACTGCCTGTTTCAAGCTCGCCGCTTATAAGGTGAGCCTTTAGAATTTTTTGTGCTATTGTAAGTCCCATAGCGCTAATCCTCCTTAATTATACGCTTTTCGGCGTTGATTATATGTTTTGTTGCCGCATTTTCGGCAAGACATGCATCGTGGGCTTTAATCGCCTCGAAAATTTCGCGATGCTCTGCCAACGACAGCTTTGCATTGCCGTGATTGGCGACCGAAACACGGCGGAATTTCTGCGTTTTTTTGTGCAGTGGATACAGCGTGTCGTAAATCACCGTGCTTGCGGTGAAAAGGTAAAGCTGTTCGTGAAAGCGGCTGTCCATAGTGCGAATGTTGTCGACATTGTCGCGGTTGATATAAAACTCTTGCAGCTCTAAGGTTTCGCCGAGTATTTTAAGCTGCTCGTCGGTTATATTCTCGGCGCAAGCCGCCGCCGCCATTCCCTCTAACTTCAAACGAATTTTGAAAATGTCGCGCACATCCTCGCGTGTTATGCCCAAAACGGTACTGCCTTTGGGCGAATCCTCAATCAAATGCTCTTGCGACAGTCTGTGCAAAGCCTCGCGAATCGGGGTGCGGCTAACGCCAAGCTCCTCGCTTAGACGAAGCTCGGTCAGCAGCTCGCCGCGCGCGTATTTTCCGCTTAATATATCATTTTCAAGACGGTCGAAAATCTGCTCTGAAAGCGATATGCTTTTGTGATTAAAGTTCATTTTATAAAATCCTTTACAAAAAAATTAAAGTCTTCTGTACTTGCCGCCCGAAATTATCTCGATTTGCTCCTCTATCTCGTGCGGTGAAAGGTTGGTCTGTCTGCCGTCGGCATAAAGCTTGTCAATCCACTCTTTAACCGCTACCACAACATCGTCGCGCTTTCCGACAGCCTCATCACCTTTAAGACAGTAGTTTTCGTTCATCCAGTAGGCGATACCCGCAAGACCCGAGTTTTGTCCAAGCATAACCGATGTGGGTCGGTTAAGCAGCTTTTCGGTATTGAAAATATTGTAAATTTCCTCGTCCTTAAGCAGACCGTCGGCGTGTATGCCTGCGCGCGTAACATTAAAGCTTTTGCCCACAAACGGTGTCATATCGGGCACATCATAGCCTATTTCGCGCTTGTAATAATCGGCTATTTCGGTAATTACCGTGGTATCCATACCGTCAAGACTGCCGCGCAAAGAGGCGTATTCGAAAACCATTGCCTCAAGCGGAATGTTGCCAGTGCGCTCGCCTATACCCAAAAGCGAGCAGTTGACGGCGGAAGCACCGTACAGCCAAGCTGTGGTGGCATTTGTTACCGCCTTGTAAAAGTCGTTGTGACCGTGCCATTCAAGCATTTCACTCGGAACATCGGAATAATGCTGTAAGCCGTATATAATGCCTGCAACACTTCGCGGCAGGGCAACCTCTGAATAAGGTATGCCGTAGCCCATTGTGTCGCAAGCGCGAATTTTAACGGGTATCCCCGCATCACGCGACATTTTCATAAGCTCGTTTACAAACGGCACTACAAAGCCGTAAAAATCGGCGCGTGTTATATCTTCAAGGTGACAACGCGGCATAACACCTGCCTCGAAAGCGTCGGAAACGGCGGCAAGATAATGCTCCATAGCCTGCTTTCGCGTCATTTTAAGCTTTTTGAAAATGTGATAGTCACTGCACGAAACAAGTATGCCCGTTTCGCGTATGCCGAGGTCACGGACAAGCTTAAAATCCTCGCGGCTTGCGCGTATCCAAGTGGTAATTTCGGGGAATTTAAGTCCCAAGGCTTGGCATTTTTCAATTGCCTCGCGGTCTTTTTTGCTGTATACGAAAAATTCGGTTTGGCGAATTATGCCGTAAGGGCCGCCAAGGCGCGACATAAGCTTGTACAGCTCTACGATTTGTTCGACAGTGTACGGCTCGCGCGATTGCTGACCGTCACGCAGTGAGGTGTCGGTAATCCAAATATCGTGCGGCATACCAAGCGGCACACGCCTGTGGTTAAACGCTACGCGCGGTACATCGTCATAGCTGTATATTTCGCGGTACAGGTTCGGTTTTTCGACATCCTGTAACGAGTATTTGTAGCTTTTTTGTTCAAGAAGATTGCTTTTGTCAGAAAGCTCAAGCATACAGATACCTCCCTTTTCTTGTATGTATGTATACAATTATACAACTATGCAAAATCAATGTCAATACCGCGGTACAAAAAACTTGCACTGCGGCGAGATATATAGTATAATTGTATAGGTTATTAGGTGAAATGGCGCGTGTTAATGGATTGTTCGCAATTTTGCCACAGTTGTATGCTAAAATTTCGAATAGCGTGCTGTAAGCTTTTTTAAGCTATATTATATTACGGAGGTTTACCCGATGATTGAGGTTAACGGTCTTTCCAAAAAATACGGCAACCACATTGCCGTTAAAAATGTAAGTTTCACCGTAAACGACGGTGAAATTCTCGGCTTTCTCGGACTTAACGGTGCAGGTAAGTCAACAATTATGAATATAATGACCGGTTATATTTCTATGACCGAGGGCAGTGTTAAAATAAACGGCTATGATATTCTTTTAAATCCGTCCGAGGCAAAGCGCCATATAGGCTACCTTCCGGAGCTACCGCCGCTTTACCCCGATATGACGGTTAAAGAGTATCTTTATTTTATGTATGACCTTAAAAAGGTAAGACTGCCGAAAGCACCGCATATCGAAGAAATATGCCGCCTTGTTAAAATAGATGATGTTTACGACAGACTTATTAAAAACCTTTCAAAGGGCTACCGCCAGCGTGTCGGTATAGCGCAGGCGCTTTTGGGTAACCCCGATGTAATTATTCTTGACGAGCCGACCGTCGGTCTTGACCCGCGACAGATTATAGAAATACGCAACCTTATACACCACCTCGGTCGCAACCACACTGTTATAGTTTCGTCGCATATTCTTTCCGAAATACAGTCGGTTTGTGACAGAATTATCGTTATTAACGAGGGTACGCTTATCGCCGACGGCACACCCGAGCAGCTTTCCGAAGCGGCAAGCGGCAACGGCGTTTTGACCCTTAGACTGCGCGACGAAAACAGCAGTACCAAGGTCGCCGCAGTTAAGCTTATAGGCAATATAGAGGGTGTACGCGATGTTGTTTGCATAGGCTCTTTCGAGGAGGGCACAAACGACTACACGATATACGCAAACGAGGGTGCCGATGTCAGAAACGCAGTTCTTACAAGACTTTTCGAGCAGGGCTATACCGTGCTTTCGCTTGCGGCAACCGAGCTTAGCTTGGAACAGCTTTTCTTGCAATTAACAGCCGGTAACGGTAAGGGGGACAAATAAATGAATGCAGTGTTTAAAAGAGAAATGCGCAGTTACTTTTCATCACCGATAGGTTATGTGGTGCTAACGGTTTTTGCGTTGTTCGAAGGCTTCTTTTTCTACTATCTGTTCTCCAGCAACTACGGCGATATAGCAACGCTGTTTGCATTTATGATGAATATTGCCATGTTTATTTGCCCTATTCTTACAATGCGGCTTATAAGCGAGGATAAAAGGCTTAAAGTCGACCAAGCCTTGCTTACAGCGCCCGTCAGCCTTTGGGGTATTGTTATGGGCAAATTTTTCGCGGCACTTGCGGTGTACGCAATGTGCTTTTCACTGACACTTGTAAACCAAATTATATTTGCCTTTTTCGTAACACCCGACTGGATGATATATATTGGCAATCTTTTGGGTAATTTGTTGCTTGGCGCGGCACTTATAGCAATAGGCATATTCATTTCGGCACTTACCGAAAGTCAGCTTGTTGCCGCGGTGGTATCCTTCGGTGCGGTTATGCTTGTGCTTATGGTGGACAGCATTGCATCGGCTATACAAATAGATGTTATTTCAAAGGTCGTTGCGGCTCTTTCTTTCGTTACAAGACAGGAAACCTTTAACTCGGGCGTTTTGGATTTTTCAAACCTTATCTACTTTTTAAGTGTTTGCGCGGTATTTTTGTTCTTGACCGTAAGAATGCTTGAAAAGAAACGCTGGTCGTAAAAGGGGGATATGAAAATGGATAACAAAGAAAAGCAGTTAAATGATGCGGCAATTGAAAACACCGAAAACGATGCCTCCGAGGCTGTAATCGAGGAACAAAATATTGCCGAAGAAAACGAGACACAAAATAACAATCAGACAGAAGAAACCGTCATAAAAGAAGAAAAAACAGAGAAAAAGCAAAAAATGCACAGCAAATTCCGCTTTAAATACGGCAGCTATGCTACTGCGGTCACAGCGGTGTTCTTGGCACTGGTAATACTTTTAAATGTCGCGGTTAATATACTTAACGAAAAGTACCCAATGACAATTGATATGACAGGCGACGGTATTTACACCGTTTCTGCCGATAATGCCGAGTTTTTGAAAACAGTCGACTACCCCGTAGAGCTAAAGGTGCTTTTCACCGAAGAGCAGTACGAGGGCGGCTATATAGGCTATTATAAAACCGTTACCGATTCGTCAAACGGTAAATACTATAAACAAACGGTTGACCTTTTAAAGCAGTATAAAAAGTATAACAGCAACATTGCCGTTTCGTTCGTTGACCCGTATACGGGCGATGAAATCGGCGAGATTATACAGGACTTTTCCGCCGCCGACCTTTCGGTAAACTACGGCGATATACTTGTTGAATGTTATGTTGACGGTAAAGACAAAGAGCCGAAACGCGGTGTAATAGAATTTATCGACTGTTACCAAATGGAAACAAACCAAGAGTCGCTTTATACCACGGGTACAGAAAGCTATACACTCAGTGGTAACAAGGTAGAGCAGGCGGTTGCAAACGGCATTTTCAAAACCGTAAATCTTACAAATGTAAATATCGCGCTTTTGACCCTCAACAGTACCGAGGATTATGTGACGAATTTTAAAGATATCTGCACTCAAAATGCGTTCAATATAACACCGCTTGAGGTTATACAGGGCGCAGACCTGTCAAAGTACGAGGTTATGATGATTTGCGCACCAAGCTCCGACTATACCGCAAGTGAAATCAAAACCCTTGAAAAATGGTTGGAAAATGACGGCAAAAAGGGTAAAACCGTGCTTTTCTTTGCATCGGCAGGTTCACCTAAGCTTCCCAACCTGTACGCATTTTTGGAGGAGTGGGGTATAGGTGTTGAGTACGGCGGCAAATACTATTCCAAAAACAGCCGTTACTACTCTACCGACAGAACGAATATCTATATCGAGTCGTGCTATACCGACTATACAACCTCGGTTGACAGCGGTGCATACAGCTTTATAGCGAACAATATGGTTCCGCTTACCACGGTTTACGAAACCAATGGCTCACGAGAGGTTACAACCGTCGCGCAGACAATGGATATTTCGACTTATATAAAGCCTGACCGTGAAAGCGGTTGGACGGCAACGGGCGCAGGCGAGCAGTACCCCGCAGTGTTGCTTTCAAAGGATGCTGACGACGGCAACAGCAGTTATGTCATCGCCGTGTCGTCTATTGACTTTTTAACCACAAGCAATGCCGTTACAAAAACAGATAACGGTAACTTTAAAATGCTTATCGGTCTGCTTAACAACACCTCGCGCAGTAACGAGGATGTGTATGTTATGGAAACAAAGGTTGTAAGCGACACCTCGGGTGCGTTTACAAGCTCTACAACAGATGCGCAAACAGCGGTAATGGGTGTTATCTTCGTGTTTATTATTCCCGCCGCGCTTATAATCGCCGCAATTGCGGTATATGTAAGAAGAAAGAATTATTGATAATTTTTAAAATGTAATTTCGAAAGGGTGTGTGCTTATGGCGTTGCATATAAAGCGCGGTTGCGTAAAGCTTACCGCGACGATGCTTTGCTTGCTTTTTGCATACACCCCTTGCTTTGCGGGCGGTCTTTCGGTTGCCGCACCGGAGCTTGGCGGCGGCACAGCGGCAAAAGCGTCATCCACGGCTTCCGCTACCGTCACCGTGCAAGAACCGCTACCCACGGCGGTAGAATTCGAAAAGGTTGAGCTTTCGCGTGAGATGATGGATTTTATCGCGACGGTTGACGGCGATATAGCAATAACCGTGCTATCAAGTGAAAGTGACCTTGTCGGCGGCAAATATTTCGAATATTACAGCGAGTTGCAAAAGGGTGACGAGGCACTTTATTACACGGCACTTAATACGCTTAAATCTATTGCCGAGCTTAACGAATTTGTCAAGCTGACATTTCTTGACCCCTTTCTCGGCTCGGGTCAAAGCTTTATAAAGCGTTATTCTTCATACGATTTGAAATACGGCGATATTTTTATTTCCTGTTATTCGAATTTCGACGGCAATCCGCAAACCCGTTACGAGGTTGTCGAGCTTGCCGATTGCTTTAAGATAAAAAAGGGAACAAACGGCTACTATGCCGCCGCAGTATGTATAGAGGATACCTTGCTGAAAACTCTCGGCAAGCTGCGCGACTCGCGCGATATAAACATTGCATATCTTACCGATTTTTGCGCGGGTGACACGGTTACCGAGCTACGCAAATATCTTGACGGTAAAGGCTACAATCTTGATTATGTTGCATTTTCCAACGAAAAGCTTAACGGCTACGATACTGTACTGATAGCCGAGCCGGTGCGTGATATTTCGCTTGAAGAGCTGATACTGCTTGACTCGTTTTTAGATAACGGCGGTCGCGGCGGTAAGTCGTTAATGTATTTTGCACCGAAAAACAATATTTCAATGCCGAATTTACATTCGTTTTTGCTTAAATGGGGCGTGGATTTGTACGGTGGCTTGCGACTTGAATCGGTAAACGGCGACGGTGTGTTTGCAGATAATACCCAGCTTTATGCCGACAGCCTTGAAACTAAGTGGACAGCCGATACAGATAAAACAAACGCTTTTTATATTATGGATAGCTGTACCCCGATAAAAATTTTGGCATCAGCAAGCGGCGTAACGGTTACCGAGCTGCTTAAAAGCAGGGCGAAAAATGTCGCCGCTATGCAGGGCGAAAGCAGTCGCGACGGCAGTACTGTGGCTTTTATTTCTGAAAACGGTGCGTCTCTTGCAACCTTGTCACAGCGGCTTTACGATAACGGCAAAACCTCGCGCGTTGCGGTTTTTGCATCTGCAGATTTTTTAACAACATATTTCGCAAGGCAGAACAGTGTTGTATCCCCCACAGGGTATCTTGGCAACGAAAACGGTAATCTTGCGCTTGTTACCGAGGTTATAACCGAAATAAACGCCGAAAATGCCGAAAAGGCATCGGGGTTACTTGAGTACGCATTGACCAAGTCCGAACGGGGCTTAGACAATACATCCGGCATTGATACGGGCGTTATAATGCGCGTCGGCATCGTTGCCGTTTCGGTATTTATCGCGGCAATCGCGATAGTGCTGTTTATATTAAACAGGAGGACAGATAAATGTCACGGCAGAACGAAAATTCGCAAAAAAACGAAGGGTTTTCGCATCTCAGCGAAGAAGAAATAAATAATTCCACGGTTTTTTCAAAACCCGATATTGATGTTGCGAAAAAGCCGAAAAATAAAAGCAATATTTTGCCGAAAACACTTGCGGCGCTTGTCGCCGTGGCGGCAATTATTGCGGTAGTGCTGTTTTTAAATTCGCGTTTCGGCAGAAAAAACACTTCGTCGACAGCTTCTAATACTTCCTCGGTCGAGTCGGGCGTTTCGACAATAAGCGCGTTCGGATATACTTCCGATGATGTTGAAAAGCTGACACTTAAAAATGCTGACGGCAAGTTCGAGTTTTATTATGAAACCGTTGAAGAGTCGGGCGAAGAGGTTAAAAAATGGTATGTTAAGGGCGTTGATAAAGCCCTGACGGATACCGAGAAAACTCTTTTAACGGTCGGTAACTGTGCCGAGCTTGCTGTTCTTTCAAAACAGGCAAAAACCGACGGTGTCGATTACGGCTTTGAAAATCCGGCGGTGACTGCCAATGTCGAGCTGACAAACGGCAAAAAGCTTGCTTTCTCGGTAAGCGAGAAGTTTAAAAACGGCGATATGGAGGGTGCATATGTCGAAATTTCAACCGACCCCGACAGTGTGTATATTCTTCATTCTGATAACTATGAGTTCTTTGTAAATGAAGATGTTTTTTATGTAAAAACCTACGCACCTACCGCTGTTGCACAGACCGAAAAAAACGAGGATTATTTTGAAAGTGATGACCTGAGTGCTTTCGATTATGTCGAATTTTCGGGCAAGGGCGTTAAGAATAATTACCGTTTCGAAATGTACGGCAGGGAAAATTCCACTATGCGGTATATTATGAAAAAGCCGTATACAATGCTTGTAAACGACGAAAAAATTGCGGATATCTTAGGCGTTATGAGCGAAGACTTAGAGGCTATGGAGGTATACTATTTTAACAGAAACGGTATACCCGAAAAGGTTTTAAAGCAATACGGTCTGGACACGCCGTTGGCTACTATGACCTATAAGGTCGGCGAAAAGACGGTAAACATAAAAATGGCACAGTCCGAAACCGACGAAAACTACTATGCGGTAGTGGTAGACGACACACCTGCGATTTATCAGGTAAGTCGTATGAGCTTTGAGTTTATCGAATTTGAGGCTTACGAATATGCCGCCGATACTGTTGTTTTGGAACAGCTTGCAGGGCTTAAAACCATCGAAATTTCAAACGAAAAGAACAGCTATACTCTTAATATTTCCACATCTGTCAAGGACGGCGAGGATGTTATTACCGCAAAATGCGGCAAAACCGCGATAAATGACGAAAACCTTAACGCGTATTATCAGTATATAATGGCGATTAAGCCGTTTGTTTCGAAAGCAAGCATTATATCGGAAGCCCCCAAGGGTTTAACCAAGTATTACAGCGTTACCTTAACGCCGAAAAAGTATGACTCGCCGCTTGAATTGACGGTTTACAAAATTGCCGATAATTCAGCGCGTTATTATATCGAGCTTGACGGTAACCCCGTCGGACTTTGCGAAAAATCGGCAACGGACACGGCGTATAATTATATTGAAAAGCTTGTTTCGGGCAAGGATGTTACAGAAGCCGAGTAGTGCAAGAAAGGGATTGTTTATATGACAGAGGTTGTTGGTGTTAAATTTAAACCCGAGGGCAGAATGTACTATTTTGACCCGTCGGGAGAATCGTTTGCTGTTGGTGACTATGTTGTTGTCGAAACCTCGCGTGGGGTCGAGTGCGGCAGAGTAACCGTCGGAAACGATAAGGTAGAGGACGGCGAGGTTGTACAGCCGCTTAAAAAAATTGTTCGCAAGGCAGGCGAAAAGGATATAAAACGCGTTGAGGAAAACCACCGTAAAGAGCGCGAGGCTTTTTCTATTTGCGAAACGAAAATAGCCGAGCATAAGCTTGAAATGAAGCTTGTCGATGTCGAGTATGCTTTTGACGGCGGCAAAATACTGTTTTATTTTACAGCCGACGGCAGGGTCGATTTTCGCGAGCTTGTAAAATCGCTTGCGTCTGAGTTTCATACCCGTATAGAGCTGCGCCAAATCGGCGTTCGTGACGAGGCGAAAATGCTGGGCGGACTCGGTATATGCGGACAACCGTTTTGTTGCAGTAGGTTTTTAAGCGATTTTCAGCCTGTTTCCATTAAAATGGCAAAGGAGCAGGGATTATCACTTAACCCGACAAAAATTTCGGGCAGCTGCGGCAGACTTATGTGCTGTTTAAAATACGAGCAAGAGGCGTATGAGTATCTTAACAGTATGACACCGCGCACAGGCTCTACCGTTCGTACAAGTGAGGGTACGGCTGTGGTTTTAGATGCAAATCCGTTAAGCGGTATATTGCAGGTTAGAGTAGGCGACGACGGTATACCCTTTTCGGTGCATAGAGATGATGTTACGCTTATTCGTCATTCGCGCAATGCACATAACAAAAAGGAAAAGAAAACCGAGGAATAGTGTTTTAAAAAATAAAAACCGCTTTACGAAAGTAAGGCGGTTTTACTATATTTCGGATTTTTTGAAGCTTATTTATTATTCACTGAAAATCCTTTCGAATGAAATACTTAATAATGAAAAATAAAAAAGAAAAACCTGCCGACAAAATCGACAGGTTTTCTTTTTGGTACGCCGGAAGGGATTCGAACCCCCGACCTTTTGGTTCGTAGCCAAACA
>CAZIEH010000007.1:0-20911 GCA_964538695.1 uncultured Eubacterium sp.
GCGGCGAAAGACTCGTGACCTGCAAGGAATGCAAAGCACTTTGTTTCTTCGCGCAGAAGCATTGCGCCGAGGTTACCGTGACCGATACCGACCTTGCGGTCGTCGGCAACAGAACCGGGGATGCAGAATGACTGCAAGCCGACACCGATTTTTTCTGCTGCTTCAGCAGCGGTTTTAACACCGTCTTTAATTGCAATTGCGCAACCGACGATATATGCCCAGCAGGCATTTTCAAAACAGATAGGCTGTATTCCCTTTACGATATTGTACGCATCGACACCTGCGTCGTCGCAAATTTTCTTTGCCTCTTCAAGGGAAGAAATGCCGTGATTTTTAAGCTCCGCCTCGATTTGGGCGATTCTTCTTTCGTAACTTTCAAATAAAGCCATTTTATACTCCTCCTCTTCCCTTATTCTTCTCTCGGGTCGATAAGCTTTGCGGCATCTTCAACACGACCGTACTGACCGCTTGCTTTTTCAAGAGCCTCGTTGGCATCCATACCGCCGCGGATCATTTCCATCATTTTGCCGAGATGTACAAACTTATAGCCGATAATCTGACCTTCTTCGTCAACTGCGAGCTTGGTGATATAACCCTCAGCAAGCTCAAGATAACGCGGGCCCTTAACCTTTGTTGCGTATGTAGTACCAACCTGCGAACGAAGACCTTTACCAAGGTCCTCAAGACCGGCACCTATCGGCAAGCCGTCTTCAGAGAAAGCGGTTTGTGTTCTGCCGTAAACAATCTGCAAGAACAGCTCGCGCATTGCGGTGTTGATAGCATCGCAAACCAAGTCGGTGTTGAGTGCTTCAAGCAAGGTTTTACCGATGAGAATTTCAGATGCCATAGCCGCAGAGTGGGTCATACCCGAACAGCCGATGGTTTCAACCAAGGCTTCCTCGATGATGCCCTCTTTTACATTAAGGGTAAGCTTACAGCCACCCTGCTGAGGTGCGCACCAACCGATACCGTGCGTGAGACCCGAAATGTCTTTAATTTCTGTTGCCTGTGTCCATTTACCCTCCTGCGGGATGGGTGCAGGACCGTGATATGCGCCCTTTGCGAGAGGACACATATTTTCGACTTCTGTTGAATATTTCATAGACGAAAAAACTCCTTTCCATTTCTATCGTTACTATTATAAACGCAAATTGAAATAATTACAAGCACATTTTCAAATTTTTTGTCAAATAATCTGCAAATACACACCGAAAGCGCCTTTATATTAAAATTTACGCGCCGAAAAAATAAAAATTGCTTTACTTTTTCGCGTAATTGAATATAATTATTTTTAAGGAGTGATTTTAATGGCATTTAAAGAAATTAAACCGAGCGATATAAGAGAAAATTTTATACCTGCCGTTCGTGATGAATGGATGCTGATTTCGGCAGGCGACGAAAAGTGCCACAATATGATGACCGCAAGCTGGGGCTTCACGGGCGAAATGTGGGGTAAAGACTGTGCGATTGCGGCAATAAGACCTACAAGGCACACATACACCCTGACCGAACAAAACGATTATTTCGCGCTGTGCTTTATGGGTGACAACCGCGAGTGTCACAAGGTTTGCGGCAGTGAGTCGGGCAGAGATGTCGACAAGGTTGCAAAAACTGGGCTTACCCCGATTTTTGACTGTGGTACAATGTATTTTGAAGAGGCAAGACTTGTACTGATAGTTAAAAAAATGTACGCCGACACTTTAAAGCCCGAGTGCTTTACCGATAAAGCCGCCGACACAAAATGGTACAATAACGATTACCACAAAATGTATTTCGGCGAAATTGTCAAGGTCTTGCAAAAGGTATAAATGCGAAAAAATTAACCGACATTCCTTTTTTGGAATGTCGGTCGTTTTTTTATGATTCGGTAGAAACATCGATTTTCTTTACATTAAGGCGTTTTGTAACAGACTTGTCATAGCTTATTTCAAGGCTGTCGCAATACTTTTCGAAATCGGTTGTAAATTCATCATCTTTAAGCTGATGAAGTACGGTTTCACGGTAGTTTTTGTAGTAAGTATCCTCGTCAGATTTAATGTCGAGCTTTTGAACAAGTGTAACCTCGGTCTTATCATCATTAACAATAACCTTTACGGCATTTTTCTTCATCTTATTCACTGTTTCGAAAATATCCGACTCTTCATCTGTCGCGCTTGATGCGAATACGGTTGTGGGATCGCTTTCGGTTTCCTCGCTTTCCGAGTCCGAAGAGTTGTACTTGGTATTATACTCGCTGAAAATCGTGTCGAACTTTGTGCCGTCCTCAATGCGCTTTTTATAGCTGTTAAGAAGCTTTTTAGCCTCATCAAGAGTCATGGAAGTTTCCTCGCTGTCAGAGGAAGTGTCGCTGTCATCGGTAGCTTCGCTGACCGATATGGTTATTGCGTTACCGAGGCAGTAGTTTTGATAAAATGTTTTTGAAACAGTGCTTTCGGCAACTGCGTTTGTGCCGTCGGTATCGTAAATCGACAGGAAGTATTCGTTTTCAAAATAGTCGGCTGTGAACATTTTAAGATATGTTTCACTGCTGATACCGTTCTTTTCAAAAACGGGCTGATAGTAATACTGCCAATACATATTGCCGTAGCTTTCGATAGACTGCTCGGTTGTTTCGTCAAGTTCAAGCTTCAAATCCTCGCGCTTTATCATAGCACCGGCGTACTGTGCCAAAAGCTCTTTTGCGTGGTTCTCAATCCACTTGTAATACTCGGTTTTGGTTTCCTTGCCGTCTGCATCAGTTTCGACAACCTTGTATTTTGAATAATCCTTAATCTCCTCATCACTGTTGGCAGAAGCAATGTTGTTCTGCGCCTCAAGTGTTGCGCTTGTCAAGGCGTACAGATATTGTGCCGATGTAATTTCAACGGTGGTTTTGCCGTTTTTCTCTTTAGCGGTTGCGGCAACCTCGTTTTTCGGATGGCACGCGGCAAGTGACACGCAAACCGCGCCGCACAGCAATGCCGCTAATGTTCTTTTAAAAATTCCCATTTCGGAGAATCCCCCTTAATTTAAACATTTTAATAAAATATAAGTGCATTATACACCATTTTTTAAAAAAAGTCTACATTTATTTTTGAATTTTGGTACAATTTTAACTATCCATTGCCGCAACAGCCTCTTTCAGAACCGAAACGGGCGTTTCGCCGTTTGCAATTCTGACAGCGATATACGGCTTTGCACCTGCACTTAGCATTGACCTGCCACGCAGATGCGAGCAGACTTTCGCGACCGACTCGCTTTTAATATCCGAAATATATATCAGAACACTGCCGTCACGCTGGGTTATTTCGGTAACACTGTGGCGCGATGCACTTGCGCGTATAAGTGAAATATCGCACAGCGTTTCAACAGAACGCGGCGGCTCACCAAAGCGGTCAATAAGCTCGTCTATAACATCACTTCTGTCGTCCTCGGTTTTAATATCGGCTATTCTGCGGTAAATACCGAGCCTTGCGGGAAGGGAGATTATATAATCCTCTGGTATATGCGCGGGTACAGAAATATCCACAAGACATTCGGTCTGTTGCGGCACCTCGTCTGCCGTGCCGTTTTCCTCGGCAACCGCCTGCGAAAGCAGCTTTAGATACATATCATAACCGACCGATTCCATATGACCGTGCTGTTCACCGCCCAAAATACTGCCTGCACCGCGAATTTCAAGGTCGCGCATAGCTATTTTAAATCCACTGCCGAACTCGGTAAAATCGCGAATGGCGTTAAGCCGCTTGGTGGCAATATCGCTTAACACCCTGCCGCGCCTAAAGCAAAGATAGGCATATGCACGGCGCGAGGAACGCCCCACCCTGCCGCGTAGCTGATGCAGCTGTGCCAAGCCCATACGGTCGGCATCCTCTATAATAAGCGTGTTAGCATTCGGAACATCTACACCCGTTTCGATTATAGTGGTGCAAACCAAAATATCTGCATCGTGTTCTATAAGTCTTTTCCACACTCTTGACAAAGTGTCCTCGTCCATTTTTCCGTGGGCTATTGCGATGTTTGCATCGGGAAAGCGGCGTTGCAGGCGTATTGCGCACGCCTCTATGCTTTCAACACGGTTGTGCAAATAATAAACCTGACCGCCGCGGCGCAATTCTCTTTCAATTGCATCTGCCAAAACACCGTCATCCTGCTCTAAAACATATGTCTGCACAGGGTGTCTGTCCTGCGGTGCTTCCTCGATAACCGACATATCGCGAAGCCCCGTCATCGCCATATTAAGAGTACGCGGTATCGGTGTCGCGCTTAAAGTAAGTACATCTATCTGCGGAAAAAGCTCTTTCAGCTTTTCTTTTTGCCCCACGCCGAAGCGTTGCTCCTCGTCGACAATTATTAGTCCCGGGTCACGAAAAACAACATCCTTTGAAATAAGTCTGTGTGTGCCTATAAGCAAATCTATTTCGCCGTTTTTAAGCTTTCGCAATATTTCTGTTTGCTGTCGCTTGGTACGAAAGCGCGAAATCATTTCGACATTAACGGGTAATGTTCCGAACCTCTCTACCGCGGTGTTGTAATGTTGCCACGCCAAAATGGTTGTAGGCACCAAAATGGCGCACTGCTTGGAATTTGCAATACATTTAAACGCGGCGCGCAAGGCAACCTCTGTCTTGCCGAAGCCCACATCACCGCAAAGCAGTCTGTCCATAGGCACGGGACGCTCCATATCCGACTTTATTTCGGCGGTGCAACGCAGTTGGTCATCAGTTTCGTCGTAGGCAAAGCGACTTTCAAAATCAGCCTGCATATCCTCATCGGGTGCAAATGCAAAGCCGACAGCCTGCATTCGCTTGGCGTAAAGTGCGGTAAGCTGCTTTGCCATATCCTTAACAGCGCGCCGTACCCTTGCCCTTGTCTTTGTCCACTCGCTGCCGCCGAGCTTGTGCAATCTCACGCCCGACTCCTCGCGAACGCCGATGTATTTTGAAACAAGGTCAAGCTGTGTAACGGGGACATACAAAACATCTTGACCCGCATAGCGAATTTTTATATAGTCTTTTTTTACACCCTGCACCGAAACTGCGTGAATACCGTCAAAAATACCTATGCCGTGCGAGGCGTGAACAACATAATCGCCCTCGTGAAGCTCCTCTAACGAGCCGTACGGCTTAGAGTCCTTATTCTTTTTATACGCTTTTTTACCCGTAGAGCGTGTTTTGCCCTGCGTTATAACAGTCAGCTTTGCCGACGGCAGTGTAAAGCCCGCAGATAAGCCACCTACGGTTACTGTGATACCTGCGCCGATTTCGTTGGGGCTTTCTATATACTCACTGTGTATTTCAAGCTCTTGCAGCTCACGGCAAAGCACCTCGGCAGAGCGTGCCGCACCTGCCAAAATGACATATTTTGTATCCTTACCGCGCGCCGACAAATCATCGGCGAGGGTTGCGGCAGAGCCACCCCAAAACGAGGATTGGTGCATAGTAAAGCTTTCGGTAACGGCAGGCTTTATTTCATAACCGTTTACAGCAAAGTTTTCAAGATACACCATTCCCCCAAAAGACAGCCTTTCGGTAATTTCGGCGGCAGACAGAGTATAGCGTGCAGTATCCTCGAAAAGATATCCGTCCTCTAAAAGGCGCTCGGTATCCTCGCCTATGTGCCACGACACCGCGCGCAGTCTTTCAAAAAATCGCTGACCCTCACTGACAAAAAACGGTATATCGCCCAAATAATCAAGCACGGTACATTCGTCGCCGAAAATAATTCCCATATACCTGTCAAGCGGCAAATATACATCGTTTTTAAGCGCATCAATATCCGACAATATCCGCGTGCGTGTATTGTCGGCAAGCTTTTTGCCGTCTACCGCTTTTTCAATTTTTTCTGCAAGCTCTACACGGTTGTCGCAAAATACCTCTGTCGCAGGGCAAACGGTTACCCGACTGGCATTTTCAACACTTCGTTGCGATGCAATATCTATAAAGCTTAATCTGTCTATTTCATTATCCCAAAAATCGACACGCACAGGCATTTTAAGGTTAGGTGCGAAAAAGTCGATAATACCGCCGCGCACCGAAAACTGTCCTGTTCCGTCAACAGTTTCAACACGGGTGTATCCGCTTTCGGTCAACTGCTTTACAAGCTGTGACGGCTCTACCGTATCGCCCTCGGTTACCGTAAACTTAAAGTTTTCAAGCCGTGATATAGGCATTGTAAGCTGACCGACCGCGGCGGCACTTATAAGTACAACGCCGAAATCCCCCTCAAGAATACTTGAGAGGGTCGCGGTTCTTTTATGCTCGTATTCGTGCGAATAGCCGCTGATATCGCGAAAAGCGTAATCGCGCGCAGGAAACACAAGAGGCTTACAGCCGAGAGAGGTCAAATCCTCGAACAGTGCCGTACACTCCGCCTCGTCTGCGGCAAGTACAGCCGCCTTTTTACCTGTGGCGCAATAGCTTGCAAGCAGCAGTGCCTTGTGTATATGAGCGACACCGCATACGGCAGACACAGCCTTTTTCGACTGTGCAAGCTTTTCGAAACGCGCATATTCGGGTGTTGACCTTACAATATCACACAAAAATTTCATTTTTACACCTATGCCAATTTATTGTAGCTGTTCATTGCGGCATCTACACCGTTTTTTATAAGCATCTCGACGGCTTTTGCCGCAGTTTTATACGAGTCTTGCGCTTTCGGTGCATCGTCCTTCGAAAATCGACCCAAAACCCAAGCCGCCAAGTCATAGTCGGGATGCGGTTTTTGACCCACGCCGATTTTAACGCGCGGAAAATCCTGACCGCCGCAGTGTGCAATAATGCTTTTTATGCCGTTGTGACCGCCCGCACTGCCCTTTCGTCTGACACGCAAGCCGCCGACGGGCAAAGAAATATCATCAAATATAACAACCGTATTCTGCAACGGAATTTTGTAAAAGCGCATAAGTGCAGAAACCGCCTCGCCCGAATTGTTCATAAAGGTCTGCGGCTTTACAAGCAGGCAACGCTTTCCGCCGTAAATTATATCCGCAATCTCGGCATTTTGCTTTACCTTTTTAAAGTCTTTACCGCAAGAGTCGGCAATTTCGTCGGCTGTGGCAAAGCCGACATTGTGGCGTGTGCCCTCATACTCTGCACCGGGGTTGCCCAAGCCTACCAACATATACTCGTATGTACCTGTTTTGTTACCGAAAAACATTTTAAACAATCCTCAACTTTAAAATTTCACCGTACTATTATATAATATATACGCTTTTTTCGCAAGTAATTTCATAAATTTGCTTGACTTTTTATTATATGTGCATTAAAATGAAATAAATCGATGATAAAGGACGCTTCTGCGCCGCACCGTTTCAGAGAGCCGCGGTAATTTGCTGTAAACCGTCGCACGGTCGCCTTTTTCGGCACAGCGCAGGCAAGCCACCACCTTTTGAGTGCCTTTCGGTAAAAAGAAAGGTCGCCTCGCCTGCGTTATGGGTAAGATGAGTTTCGCATTGCCTATTGTGCAATACAGAATGGGTGGAACCGCAGTCAAATTTTTGCCTGCCCCGTTTTTCGGGGTGGGCTTTATTTATTTTCGGAGGTAGAAAAGTAATGATAATTACATTAAAAGACGATGTAAAAAAAGAATTTGCCGCACCGCTTACCGCGGCAGAGGTTGCAAAAAGCATTGGTATGGGCTTGTACAAATCCGCTTGTGCCGCAAAAATAAACGGCGAGGTTTGCGACCTTAGAACCGTTATCAGCGAGGATTGCAACCTTGAAATTTTAACCTTTGCGGACAGTGACGGCGCACATACATTTCGCCACACCGCATCACACATTTTGGCACAGGCGGTAAAAAGGCTTTACCCCGAGGTAAAGCTTACCATAGGTCCCGCTATCGACAACGGTTTTTATTATGATTTCGATACCCCCACACCGTTCCAACCCGAAGACCTTGAAAAGCTTGAGGCTGAAATGAAAAAAATCGTTAAAGAGGATTTGCCGATTGAAAGACTTACAATGTCTGCCGCAGATGCCGAAAAAATGATGTCAGACAAGGGCGAGGTTTATAAAGTCGAGCTTATTAAAGAACACGCCGACAAGGGCGAGGACATAAGCTTTTATACACAGGGTGAATTTACCGAGCTTTGCGCAGGCCCGCACCTTATGAGTACAGGCACAGTTAAAGCCTTTAAGCTTACACAGTGTACAGGCGCATACTGGCGCGGCGATGCCAAGAACAAAATGCTTCAGCGTGTATACGGTACCGCATTCCCGAAAGCGTCGGAGCTTGAGCAATACCTGAATATGCTTGAAGAGGCGAAAAAGCGCGACCACCGTAAAATCGGCAAAGACCTTGAACTGTTTACCATTTTAGACGAGGGTCCCGGTTTCCCGTTCTTTCTGCCCAACGGTATGACCCTTAAAAACACGCTTATCGACTATTGGCGCGAGGTTCACAAGCGCTACGGCTATGTTGAAATTCAAACACCTATGATGCTTAACCGCGCACTTTGGGAGCGTAGCGGTCACTGGGATCATTATAAAGAGAATATGTACACCACGGTTATCGATGATACCGATTTTGCGGTTAAGCCGATGAACTGCCCGGGCGGTATGCTTGTTTACAAGCAAAAGCCCCATTCCTACCGTGACCTGCCCTTGCGTTGCGGCGAGCTTGGCCTTGTTCACCGTCACGAGCTTTCGGGCGCACTGCATGGTCTTTTTCGTGTTCGTTGCTTTACGCAGGACGATGCCCATATCTTTATGACTTGGGATCAGATGAAAGACGAAATTAAAAATGTTGTCCGCCTTTTTGACGAGGTTTATTCTGTTTTCGGTCTTACTTATGAAATTGAGGTTTCAACAATGCCCGAAGACCATATGGGCGATGAGAAGGATTGGGATTTTGCCACAGAAACGCTCAAAAATGCCGTTGAAGAAATGGGCAAGGAATATGTTATAAACGAGGGCGACGGTGCTTTCTACGGTCCGAAGCTCGACTTCCACCTTGCAGACTCCTTGGGCAGAACATGGCAGTGCGGTACTATTCAGCTTGATATGCAACTGCCCGAGCGTTTCGAGCTTGAGTATACAGGCGCAGACGGCGAAAAGCACCGTCCCGTTATGATACACCGTGTTGTTCTCGGCTCTATCGAGCGCTTTATCGGCGTTATTACCGAGCATTTTGCAGGCGCATTCCCGATGTGGCTTGCACCTGTTCAGGTTAAGGTATTACCTATCGCAGACCGTCACCAAGAGGCGGCAGAGGCTATTGTAAATCAGCTTCAAGAAGCAGGTATTCGTGCCGAGGCAGACAACCGCAGTGAAAAAATCGGCTACAAAATCCGCGAGGCACAGCTTATGAAAACACCGTATATGCTTGTACTCGGCGATAAAGAAATCGAAAACGGCACCGTTTCGGTTCGCGCAAGAAGCGGCGGCGATATAGGCAGTATGACCGCCGAAGAATTTAAGGCTATGGCTATCGAAGAAATCCGTACCAAGGCAATAAAATAAAAATATCGAACACAGTAAAGCCCCTGCAACGGTTTAAACGCCATTGCAGGGGCTTTGTTATTTTATAATTTATATTACGCAAGAGCGATGCATTTTTTGGGACACTTATCTGCACATTTACCGCAAGCGGTGCAAAGCACGGGGTCTATTACGGCGCAGTTGTCTATAACGCTTATCGCGCCGAACTTGCACTGCTTTACACACAAGCCGCACCCAATGCAAGAAACCTTGCACACCTTGTTCGCCGCCGCGCCCTTCTCACAGTTAGAGCAGTAAACGCGGTACGCCCTTTCGGTTGCATCAACAATTGAAATTACACCTGTGGGGCAAGCCTTTTTACATTTTCCACAGCCTATGCAATCTGAAGTATTAACCTCGGCGATGCCGTTTTCGTTTATAAATATACCCTTTTCGTCGCACGCGGCAACACAATCACCAAGACCGATACAGCCGTAACTGCAAGAACGCGCACCGTCGAAAAGCTTTTTCTGTGCGGCACAGGTCATAACGCCGCGGTATTCGAACTTTTGCTCAGTATTCGCCGTGCCGCCCGAACACACAACACAGGCGACCTTCGGAACATATTCGCCTGCATCAGTACCCATTACCTCCGCAAGTTTTTTTGCGGTTTCCGCACCACCGGGGGCGCAAAGGTCGGTTTCGGCTTTTGCATACACAACCGCCTCGGCATAAGCGTCACAGCCCGAATATCCGCAACCGCCGCAATTAGCACCCGGTAAGCACTCTCGTGCGGCTGTAAGTTTTTCATCAACAGGCTTTTCGAGCGCGACCGATACAAACGAAAGTCCAACGCCTGCAATAAGCCCTATTACAGTAACAACCGCAATTGCTATTATAATTGCCATTTACACCTACCCCCTTATACAATACCTGCAAAGCCGAGAAACGACAGTGCAACGATAGATGCCGAAATAAGCGTTATCGGCAAGGCTTTTAGTGACTCGGGGATATCGGCAGACTCAAGCCGCGAGCGAACACCTGCAAAAATAAGCATTGCCGCCAAAAAGCCGAGACCCGCACCAAGTGCGTTTAAAAGTGCCAAGGGATAGCTTGTTATACGCTCGTTAGTGAAATTGAGAAGTGTTATTCCGAGAACCGCACAGTTTGTTGTTATAAGCGGCAAATATATACCGAGTGACTGATAAAGCGGCGGTATAAACCGTTTAAGTATAATTTCAACAAGCTGTACAAGCGCGGCGATAATCAAAATAAACACAATCGTTTGCAAATATGCAAGGTCGTGCGGCACAAGTATGCCCGAATATATCGGGTAAGTAACCGCGGTTGCCATAATCATAACAAAGATAACGGCGAGGCTCATCGAAAATGCCGTATTAACCTTTTTCGAAACGCCCAAGAACGGGCAAATACCCATAAATTTCGAAAGCACCATATTTTCGGTAAGTATACCTGCCAAAAGCACGGTAACTATTGTTGAAACGGTCACTGTCAAGCCTCCTCTCTACAAGCGGTGCAATCCTTGCAATCGCCGCACCCTGTACTGTTGACTGGCTTTTTACCCATACGCTTTGCAACCTTGTTTGAAAGCGCAACCAAAATGCCGAAAACGAAAAAACCACCTGGCGGCAACAGCATTACAAGCATAGGTGTCGTTGTAACCGTTAATGCAAACGGCGTGCCTGCAAAAATAGTACCGCCGCCGATAAGCTCGCGAATAAAGCCCATTAAGAACAGTGCAAGCGTAAAACCGACACCCATTCCAAGTCCGTCAAGAACCGAGTCGACAACACCGTTTTTACTTGCGAACATTTCGGCACGCGCAAGAATTATGCAATTAACGACTATCAGCGGCAAATAAATGCCGAGTGATTTGTCAAGCGACGGCGCATATGCCTTTACAAGCATTTGCACAACGCTTACAAAGCCTGCTATAATCGTTATAAAAGCAGGTATTCTTACACGATCGGGTATTACCTTTCTAAGCAGTGAGATGGTTAGGTTAGAGCATATTAAAACAAGTGTTGCGGCAACGCCCATACCTATACCGTTAAGTGCCGATGTGGTAACCGCAAGTGTGGGGCAAGTGCCGAGTACAAGGCGCAGAACAGGGTTTTCCTTTATAATACCGTTGGTTAATATCTTTGCTTTGTTTCCCATAGCTTACGCCCCCTTTACCTTTTGAAACAGCTCCAGCGCGGTGTTGACATCACGAATTACGGCGTTGGTGGTGATTGTTGCACCAGTAAGTGCATCGACATCTTTATTCTTGTCATAAGAAATTGCGCCGCTTTTGCCGACAAACTGTTCTGAAAATTCCTTTTTCGAAAGCGCGTTTTGACCGAGCCCCGGTGTTTCGTCGTCGGCTGAAAGCACGCTGATTTTGTGAACACTTCCGTCGGTTTCTATACCTGTCATAACCTTAACGGCACCGCCGTAGCCGTTGCTTGAAACGGTGAAAACATAACCGATAGTCTCTCCATTTACCTGCACGGTGTTATATTCATACTCGACACCGTCTAGCTCTGTAACGCTTGCGGTGAAAACAGCACCCTCGTCATCGAAAACCTGTTTCATAGCTTCAACGGACTGTTGCTTTTCAAGCTCGGCAATTTTTGCCGAGGTAAAGCTGTTTGTTACGGCAAGTGCCGCCGAAATTATAAGACATATCAAGGACAAAATAACGGTGGGCTTTATAACCGCGCGCGGTGTGATTTTAGCCATTTTTCGCGCCCTCCCATCCGAAAGGTTTTTTGCGTGTCAGTCGGTCTATATGCGGAACCAAAAGATTGCCGAGCAATATAGAGTACGAAACACCCTCGGGCAAGGTTCCGAAACGGCGAATTACGACAGTCACAACGCCGCAGAATATGCCGAAAATTATTTTACCGAATGTGCGTGACGGCGATGTTACATAATCGGTCGCCATAAAGAAAGCGCCGAGCATAAGACCGCCCGAAAGCACTGCGGCAAGGGGATCGTCACCGAAAAGCGCCGTCATAACGAAAACCGTGCCGATAAAAGCAAGCGGAATTGTCGGTGATATAACGCGACGGCAAATAAGATATATACCGCCAAGAAGTATTGCCGCACAGCAAACCTCGCCGATACAGCCGCCGCGAAGACCTAAAAGCAAATCCATATAAGATACCTTTGCGGCACCGTTTGCCAGCGGTGTTGCGACAGTAACGGCATCGTTATCCGACAGCCATTGCAAAGCAGGTGTCCAAACGGTCATCGCGGTGGGGAATGAAACCATAAGCACAATTCTGCCGACTATGGCAGGGTTGGCAAAGTTTTGACCGAGACCGCCGAACATCATTTTTACCACAACTATCGCCACTGCCGAGCCGATTGCGGGCATCCAAAGCGGTATTGCGGGCGGCATATTAAGACCAAGCAACAGTCCCGTGACCACAGCTGACAGATTTTTAAGCGAATTTCTCTTTTTCATTACCTTACAGCAAGCATATTCGGCAACAACAGCAGTGATAACAGATATCAGTACCACGGCAACTGCGCGCGGTCCGAACAGTACAAAGCCTGCAAGAGTTGTGGGTAAAAGTGCGATTATAACATCAAGCATAATGCCTGCGGTTGTTTCGCGGTGTGTTATATGGGGTGAATGTTGTACAGATAATTTATTCATTTGCTATCCCCTCTTTTCGCCTTTAAGCTTTTCTTTCGCAGTACGCATAACCTGAACTATCGGTCGTTTTGCAGGGCAAGAGTACGCACAACTGCCGCACTCTATACAATAATCCGCATACAGACCCTTAACGCCGTCAATATCGCCCGAATTAAGTGCCGCGGCAATTTGAAACGGTGAAAGGTTCATAGGACAGGCGGTTTGACATCTGCCACAGCGTATACACTCGCCGATTTCTTCGGTTTCGGCAGTTTTTTCGCCAAAGCATAAAACGGCATTGTTTTGCTTTAATACAGGTATGTCTGTATCAAAAATCGAAAAGCCCATCATAGGACCACCGACAATAATCTTTTTAACATCAGCTTTTAGTCCGCCGCAAAATTCTATAACAGATTCAAGCGATGCACCGATAGGCACTGCGACATTTTTCGGCTCGATAACCGCATCACCGTCAACGGTAAGTCGTTTTTCAACAAGCGGCATACCTGTTTTTACATATCGTGCAATTGCGGCAACGCTTGTAACATTCATTACAACACAGCCGACATCGGCAGGTAGCTTGCCAAGCGGCAGCTTTCTGCCGGTTGCCGTGTAAATAAGCACCTTTTCGGCACCCTGCGGATATCGGCTTTTAAGCGGCATAATTCTAACGCGGTTTTCGCTGTCGCGTCTGTCGGCGGCAACGCTGTAAAGCGCCTTAATAGCCTCGGGCTTGTTATCCTCAACCGCTATTATAACCTGTTCAAAGCCGAGCATATCCAAAAGAAGATAAACACCGTCCAAAATATCGGCAGTGTTTTCTACACACTCGCGGCAGTCAGCCGTAATGTAAGGCTCGCACTCTGCGGCGTTTATTATAAGCGTATCAAGTGGCTTGTCCGCCTGCTTTGTAAGCTTTATATGTGTCGGAAAACCCGCGCCGCCGAGACCGACAAGTCCCATTTCACGCACGGCTTTTACAAGGTCGGCTTCGCTTTCTATCGAATGTGGCATAAGTGACGGATCGGGGGTCATTTTACCGTCGCTTTCAATCTCTACCGCCTCGCACGGCACACCGTTTGTAAGCTGTGTGGTGCGTATTGCCTTAACAACACCCGAAACGCTTGAATGTACGGGGGCTGAAATCGGCTTTTCACTGTCACCTATTTTTGTACCGACAAAAACCGTATCACCCACAGCAACTATCGGGGTGCAAGGTGTTCCTATATGCTGCTGCATAGGTATAACGACTGTTTTCGGTGCAGGCATTTTTACGGTTTCGCACCCTGCAGTATTTTTACGGTGAGGCGGTTTTACGCCGCCGCGTATTTCAGCCGCAGTAGGCACTAATTCGGAAAGTTTCTTCACGGGTATCCTCCTTTTTATATTAGGGTATATTGCGTTTTATATAACACAATTAATTGTATCACTATTTTACTGTTATTTCAAGATAAACTATTCCATTTAGGTGAAAAATGGTTTATAATGTTTTTAAAGGGGTGAAAGCTGTGAACTGTTTTAATATTCCCGATGCTGTTGTGACCATTCTCGACACAATAGAAAGTGCAGGCTACGAGGCTTGGTGCGTCGGCGGCTGTGTAAGGGATATCATGCTGAAATCCGAGCCGAAGGATTATGATATTGCCTCCTCTGCACCGTGCGATGAAATTATACGGCTTTTCGAAAAAACAGTACCGACAGGCATAAAGCACGGCACTGTTACGGTAATAATAAATAATAAACCGTATGAGGTTACGCGTTACCGAATAGACGGCGATTACAGCGATATGCGCCGTCCTGACAGCGTAAGCTTTACCGAAAATTTCGAGAAAGACCTTGCGCGGCGCGATTTTACCGTAAATGCTATGGGTTATCACCCGAAACACGGTATCTTCGACCCGTTCGGCGGCGCAAACGACATTAAGGCAAAAATACTAAAAAACGTCGGCGAGCCGACAAAACGCTTTGGTGAAGATGCACTGCGCATACTTCGCGCGGTTCGTTTTAAAAGCGTGCTTGGGTTCAGTATAGAGCCTGAAACCGCGGCGGCAATAGAAAAGCTTGCGCCGAGCCTTAATAAAATAAGCGCAGAACGAATTTTGGTAGAGGTACAAAAGACGCTTGACGGTAAAACCCCCTCAGCTATTGCCACGGTTATAAACGCAGGCGGGCTTTACGATTTCGGCATAAAATCTATCGAAAACGCCACTGCCGTTGACAATATGCCACCCGTAACCGCACTGCGCTTTGCCGCGCTGTGCGTATTGGCAAAATGCGACCCCGACACCCTTTGCAAAAGCCTGCGTTGCAGTAACACTTTCAAAAAAAGCGTGTGCGCTTATTGCAAGCTGTTGCAAAAAAGCGAGCCTACGGTTATTGAATACAAAAGGCAAATTGCAACCCTCGGCTATGACGGTGTGTTTGCCGCAATAAGGGCTTGTGAAGTGCTTTACGATACCGACTGCGGCACGCTGTTAAAGCAACTGCAACTGTCGAAAGACGAAAACCACCCATACTGTATAAAAATGCTTGCAGTCGGCGGTAACGATTTGAAAGAACTGGGGATTTTCGGTGAACAAATCGGTGACATACTTGAAGAATTGTTATATCTCGTAATGCAAAGCCCCGTTCTTAACACACGCAAGGATTTGCTTGACAAGGCTACTGAAATAGCAAAACGAAAAAAAGAGGAAAAATAGTGCGTTTTTTGAAAATATTACTTGTCTTTTCTCGCATTATATAGTACTATAAATATAGTGTAAATAAATTTACTGTAGGTGATAACTATGGCAATCAGTCTTAAAAAATTAACGGTTGAAAACGAGGTTGCACCCGTAGGTGTTAAAACAAAAACTCCCCGTTTTTCTTGGGTGCTTTCATCGGATAAAAACGGTGTTAAGCAGTTGGGTTACCGTATCGTTGTTCACGAATGGCCCCATTCAGAGGTATGGGATACAGGCTTTGTTGAGTCTGACGAAACCGTGAACATAGAATACCGCGGTGCTACCCCATCGGTAGATACACAGTACTATGTAAGTGTTGAAATTAAAACGACCGACGGTGACATATCTGCCGAAACAACATTCCGCACAGGTCTTTTTGACCGTCAGGCACCCGAAATTGCTTGGATACGCCCAAGTGTACCCGAAAAAGAATACAAATTCTCACCCTATTTCCGTCGCGAATTTGCACTTAAATCCGACGAAATAGCGTATGCGACAATCTACATTTCATCACGCGGCTGGTACGACCTGTATCTCAACGGCAAGTCTCTTTGCGGCGATGCTGTTTTAGAGCCGGCTTGCAGTCCCGACAACCACTATTCGCACCTTAAAGCGTACGATATAACGGATACCCTGCGCAAGGGTCACAACGCGGTTGGTGTACACCTCGGTAACGGTTACTCAACAAACTTCCGCTTTGCCAATGCCTACCGTTGCGGCAAACGCCTTTGGGCGCTTATAAGCATAGTTTACACCGACGGTGAATATCAGCACATTTGGACTGACGAAAATTGGAAGTGGAGTACTTCGCCCGTTATTTTCGACCATATTTATGACGGTGAATGGTACGATGCAAGGCTTGAGAAAATCGGCTGGAACAAGGTTGGCTATAACGACAGCTCTTGGGATAACGCTGTTCGCTCTGACCGTCACGAGGTTTTACGCCCCCTATTTACACCGTCTGTAAAAATCCTCGGCACACGCGAGCCTGTCAGCATTAAATCTCTCGGCAATAACCGCTATATTTACGACTTTGGCTTTAACGGCTCGGGCGTTGTCAAGTTCAGTGTAACGGGCGACCCCGGTTCCGAAATCAAGCTGTTGCACGCTGAAAATGTTTTGCCAAACGGCGCATTGCAGACTTGGACAAACCGTAACGCCGAATGTATTGACCGCTATATACTTAAAGGTGACGGCGTTGAAACATATGCACCGAAATTTACATATCACTGTTTCAGATATGTAGAGTTCACTGTAATCGGCAATGCCGAAATTGTTTCTGCCGAGGCTTTGGTTTACGGTAGTGATGTTTTCAACGAAAGTAATTTCGAGTGTAGCAGCGATATGCTTAACCGCATACAGCAAAACTTTGTGCGTACACTGAAAACAAACTTTATGGCGTGGCCTACCGATACAGGCGTGCGTGACGAGCGCACACCCTGCTCTATGGATACACAGGTTTATGAGGAAATGGCAATACACAATTGCAATATCCATAATTATTTTGAAACTTGGATGTCAAAAGGTATTGCGGCAGGCGGTTGTCCTGACTGGTCGGGTGACGATATAACACTTGCTTGGTTAATGTTCAAGTACTATAACGATATTCCGCTTGTTAGCAGTATTTATAAGGATTTGCGCGGTCTTGCCGTTTCTTTCTACTATCAGCACAAATTTGACCACTTTGAAAAGGCTTTCGGTGACTGGACAGCGCCTAACCCCACTAACGAATATGAGGACTCTTTCTCAAGTCCCGAAGAAACCTGCTATGCTATGATGTACCGTCATATGTATATGCTTATTGATATAGCAAACGCCCTCGGCGAAACTAACGACATTGCAATTTACGAAAAGCTCGCCGCTGTCGCGCGTGAAGAGTATATGAAGTATTATGACGAGAATACACACCTGTTCTCGGACGGTAAGCAGACACCCAACCTGCTTGCAATTGCCAATGGCATTGTAACAGGTGAAGAAAAGGAAAAGGTTTTGGCGGCACTTGTCAAATCAATTCGCGAAAACGACAATTCGCACCTTGATACGGGTATTTTCGGCACAAGAAAGCTTATTGAGGTTCTGTCCGAAAGTGAAGAGGGCAAAGCACTAGTTTACGATATTTTGCACCAGACGACTTACCCCAGCTTCGGTCACCAAATTATCGGTCGCGACGCAACAACCGCTTGGGAGCAATGGTACAACCTTTCGGGTATGTTCACCTGCTCACATTCGATGTTCTGCGGAATAGGCGTTGATTTCTACAAGTACTTCGCAGGTATTAAGAATGTCGATAATTGCTATAAAAAGGCGATTATCGAGCCTATCGCCGACGAAAGACTTACCTCGGTCGATTGCAAGCTTGAAACCATACGCGGTCTGTACGCCGTTAAATGGCAACGCGATGATGAGCAGTTTAAGCTTGAGTGTACGGTGCCTGTCGGTTGCACCGCCACAGTAATACTGCCGAACGGTGAAAAACACGAGGTTGAAAGCGGTAATTATACTTTCGGCTGATTGTAAATTAAATGATGTAACAAAACACCGCAGGATATGCGATTATCGCACACCCTGCGGTGTTATTTTTGCCTTTATTTACTTTGTGAAAAACTGATTGTACCACACAATAAATGTGTACACGGTCCAAATTTTACGGCTGTTATCGTTTTTGCCTGCACGATGCTCATCCAAAAGCTTTACAAGCATATTTGTATTGAAATATCTTTCGGCTACCTCGCCTGTAAAAGCAGTGCGAACGATATTATAATACTTATCCTCTTTAAGCCATACGCGAATAGGCACGGGAAAACCAAGCTTGGGCTTTTGCGAAGTCTTATCGGGCAAGGTTTTAGAGGCGGCTTTGCGCAGTGCCAGCTTTGTGCTTGACAAATCGACACGTTTTGAAAGCGGAATTGTTTGCGCAAGCGACATAACATTTTTATCAAGGAAAGGAACGCGAAGCTCCAAAGAATGTGCCATAGACATTTTATCGGCTTTAAGCAAAATATCACCCATGAGCCACATATTTATGTCAAGATACTGCATTCTTGTAACCTGATCGCGGTCGGCAACCTCGGCATAGAACTTGGCACAAATATCCTTTGGCTTTTCGCCGACATCGTTTTTAAGAAGCTTTGCGCGCTCTTTTTTTGTAAAAATATTGGCATTGCCGATAAACCAATCCTCGACGGGGCAACCGCGACGAACAAGGAAGTTAATACCGTGAACCTTTGGCAAATGCAACGCGATTTTACCTATAAAGCGGCGCAAAAATGCGGGGATTTTGTCGAATGACGGACAAGCAAGCGGCGCCTGATAAATTTTATAACCGCCGAACAGCTCGTCAGCACCCTCGCCCGACAAAACGACCTTTACATATTCCGATGCAAGACCCGAAACGAAATAAAGCGGTACTGCCGCAGGGTCAGCAAGAGGCTCGTCCATATGGTACTGAATTTTCGGAAACTCACCCCAATACTCCTCTGGGGTGATTACTTTCGAAATGTTTTCTGTCTTAATAAAATCGGCAAACTCTTTGGCATAGCTTATCTCGTTATACTTTTCGTCACTGCCGAAACCTACGGTAAAGGTTTTGTCAACATTTGCCTCAGACGCGATATAGCTTGAATCAATACCGCTTGAAAGGAACGAACCAACCTCGACATCGCTTATCTTATGCGCAGAAACCGACTCTTTAATTGCATTTTCGACAATGTCACCGTATTCCTCTATCGATTTACCCGAATTATCCTCGCGGAAATCGGGTTGCCAATAGCGCGTTTTTTCAAGCTTACCGTCTTTATAGGTGAAATAGTGTGCAGGCGGTAGCTTATAAACACCCTCGAAGAATGTTTCCTCGGTAGGCGAATACTGGAATGAAAGATAGTTAGAAAGGGCGCGTTCGTTAAGATGCGGCTTAAACGACGGGTGCGGCAAAAATCCCTTTATTTCCGAACCGAACAACAGCTCGTCTTGATGCTTTGCATAGTAAAGCGGCTTTATGCCGAACGGGTCACGCGCACCGAACAAGGTTTTTGTGCATGTATTCCAAATAACAAAAGAAAACATACCGCGCAGCATCGGTACAAGCTTTTCACCGTATTCCTCATATCCGTGCAAAAGCACCTCGCCGTCGCCGTTTGTTTTAAAAATATGACCCTTTTCAACAAGTTCGCGACGAATTTCGCGATAATTGTAAATTTCACCGTTAAAGACCAAAACAAGGCTTGAGTCCTCGTTATAAAGCGGTTGGTCGCCGCCCGACAGGTCGATAATGCTTAACCGTCTGAAACCAAGGCAAACGCCGTCATCGACAAACTTTCCCGCTGAATCGGGGCCGCGATGAATAATCTTGTCCATCATAGCGGTTAAAACACTGCCGTCGTCATTTATATTATTGGTAAAACCAACATATCCACACATACGGAATACCTCCGAAATATAATATATATTTATTATACTGTATTTTTGCCGAAAGTGGAAGTCTTTTTTTGAAAAATATAAAAAATAAACGGGTTGCAAGGGCAAAACACTCTTGCAACCCGAAAGCTACCGTATTTAATATTAGTTTGTAATAGTAAGCTCGGTTTCTTTGTCGAAAATATGAATTCTTGTAGTATCGAAAGCAACCTTGATTTCATCCTGCGGACGAGCAGTTGTTCTCGGGTCAACACGGGCAATAATCGGCTGACCTGCGCAATCCATATACAAGTAGGTTTCGGCACCCATAAGCTCGGTAACCTCAACCTTGGTATCAACGATACCCTCGGGCATAGACGAAAGATACATCTGCTCGTCATGGATATGCTCGGGACGGATACCGATAACAACCTCTTTATCGATATACGGCTTTAAGCAGTCGCGGTAGTTCTTCTCATCGGGGATGGGAAGTGTGAACTTAATTTCGCTTTCTGTTTTTGTAGCCTCTTTACCGAATTCGACAAAATATTTGCCTGCATTCTCGCGGATTTTTGCATTGAGGAAGTTCATCTGCGGTGAACCGAGGAAGCCTGCGACGAACATATTGCAGGGCTTGTCATAAAGGTTCTGCGGTGTATCAACCTGCTGAATAAGACCGTCTTTCATAACAACAATGCGCGAACCCATTGTCATAGCCTCGGTCTGGTCATGGGTAACATAGATAA
>CAZIEH010000008.1:0-20835 GCA_964538695.1 uncultured Eubacterium sp.
ATATTATATATGTAATATTACAGGGGTGTTTTTATGTTCACCGAAATAGACGGTTTAAAAATACATTATACCGACGAGGGTAGCGGCGACTCGGTTTTGCTTATACACGGCTGGGGTTCATCAGTTTTACCTTGGCGACCGATTATGGCAGGCTTCGAGGGTTACCGTGCAGTCGCGTTGGATTTGCCCGGCTGCGGCGAAAGCGACCTGCTAAAAACCGATTGGGGTATTGAGGATTATTGCGATTTTATTTTGAAATTCATTGCCGCAGTAGGTCTTGATAACCCGATACTCGTCGGACATTCGCACGGTGGCAGAATAATTCTTAAATTAGCCACAAGCGGCTTGTATATGCCGCCAAAAATAATTCTTTTCGACTCGGCAGGCATACCTGCCAAAAAAACACTTAAAAAGCGTGTTCGCATTTTTTGCTATAAAGCCGTTAAGACGGTGCTTACACTGCCGCCGCTGAAAAAACACACAGCAGACCTGCTTAACAAGGCTCGCGCATACTTCGGCTCTGCCGATTACAGCGCCGCACCCGAGGTAATGCGAAAAACAATGGTTCGCGTTATTGCGACCGATGTGCGAAACGAGCTTTCGAAAATAACCTGTCCCACCCTGCTCATTTGGGGCGACAGTGATACAGACACGCCGCTGTCAGATGCGAAATATTACGAAAAGCATATTAAGGATTGCGGTCTCTGCGTGATAGAGGGCGGCGACCATTTCAGCTTTTTGCGCAATCCGCCGCAGGTTATCGCGATACTTAAAAGCTTTTTGAAATAACGATAGGGGTCAAAAATATGCAATTTGTTATATTGTCGTCAGCAATACTGACCGCCGCCGCAGGTCTTGCAGCCGTAACGCGGCAGGCACAAATGCTGCAACAAAATTCATACTATCCGTCACGGTATATTAAATGGTTACGCGGTGCGTTTTCCTTTAAAGCCACTTTTTCGGCGGTAATGCTTGCGGTTTTCATAATACTGCTTGCGGTTCACGCCTATCCGATACTGCTTGGTTTTTCGGCGGTTTGTGCCGTCGTTTCCGTCTGCAATGCCGTAAAGGGACAAAAAAAGTCGATAAAGCCGCTTGTTTTTACAGCGCGTGTAAAGCGACAGTATGCCACACTTGCGTGTTTTTACACCGTGCTTGCATTACTTACCTATTTTGTAAGCCCGCTGTTTTTTATCGGTATTGCTTTCCTCGCGTTTGTCCCCTGCTGTGCGGTTCTTTTGGTGCGTACCGTCAACACACCTGCCGAAAAGGCGGTAACAAGATACTACATTAACGATGCCAAGAAAATATTAAAACAGCACGGCGATATTACCGTTATAGGCATAACGGGCAGCTACGGCAAAACAGGTACAAAATATATGCTGGCATCGTTATTAGAGCAAAAGTATAATGTCGTATTCACCCCCGCAAGCTTTAACACACCGCTTGGCGTTGTTCGCACCATTCGCGAAAAGATACGCCCCGAAACACAGGTGTTCATTGCGGAAATGGGTGCTAAAAACATCGGCGATATTAAAGAGATATGCGATATTGTAAGCCCAGATATCGGCATAATAACCTCGGTCGGCGCACAGCACCTTGAAACCTTTAAAACGGTTGAAAATGTTGCCGCAACAAAATTCGAGCTTGCCGAAAGCGTTAAAAAGCGCGGCGGTACGGTTTTCCTTAATTTCGACAACGACTGTATAAAGAAATATGCCGAAAATATGCCCTGCGTTTCTTACGGAAGCAACGGTGATGTAACCTGCGACAGCATAACCTACGGCGAGTTCGGTTCAAAATTCACGGTTAAAAAAGGTGATACCTCGGTAACGCTTGAAACAAAGCTTTTGGGCGCGCATAATGTCGAAAATTTGACGGGTGCAATCGCGGTTGCCATGCATATGGGCGTGAAAGCCGCAGATATTGCTTTTGCCGCGGCGCGTCTTAAACCCGTCGAACACCGTTTACAGCTAAAGCCGTTTTTGAACGGTTCGTTGCTTATCGACGATGCCTACAACGCCAATCCCGACGGCTGTCTTGAGGCGGTTCGCGTATTGGGTCGCTTTGACGGCAAACAAAAAATTATAGTAACACCAGGTCTTATCGAGCTTGGCGAAAAAGAGTACGAGTGCAATTTCGCGCTCGGCGAGGCAGCCGCACAGGTGTGTGATGAAATTATACTTGTCGGTATAGAGCGTTCAAAGCCGCTTAAAGCAGGTGCGGAAAAAGTCGGCTTCGGCGGAAAGCTTGCGGTTGTTCCCTCATTCGCAGATGCTATGAATATACTTAAAACCGACACAAACCGCAACACGGTCGTACTTTTCGAAAACGACTTGCCCGACAACTATCTTAAATAAATATTTCAGCAAAGGTGATAATTATGAAAACAACAATCGGCGTATTTTTCGGCGGCTCATCGGTAGAGCACGAGGTTGCGGTAATTTCCGCAGTGCAGGCGATGGCGAATATTAACAAAGAAAAGTACAATGTCCTGCCCGTTTACATTGCAAAAGACGGCGCAATGTTCAGCGACGACAGCCTTTTTAAAATAGAAACCTTTAAAGATATTGACGCACTGCGCAAAAATTGCCGCAAGGTCACGGTAATCGCAAGTGACGGTAACTGCCGTTTGCAATACCTTAAAAACGGTATTTTTGCCAAAAACCGTGAAATTCAAATTGATGTCGCATTTCCGATAGTCCACGGTACAAACTGCGAGGACGGCTCTTTACAGGGATTTTTCGAGCTGTTGCGTGTGCCGTACATCGGTTGTGATGTATGCTCAAGCGCTGTCGGTATGGATAAATCTGTTTTCAAAAGCGTTATGCGCGAGGCGGGTCTGCCAGTTTTAGACGGCTTCACTTTCCGTTCGCGCGAATGGTTTGAAAAACGCGAGGAAATTACCGCGCAAATAGAAAGCCGCGTTGGCTATCCGCTTATCGTAAAGCCTGCCAACCTCGGTTCAAGCGTTGGTATCAGCAAGGTTAAATCCGCAGACGAGCTTGCGGCGGCGGTCGAGCTTGCCGCATCGTTTGCCGAAAAGCTTTTGATAGAGCACGCGGTGGAAAACCTGCGTGAAATAAACTGCTCGGTTCTCGGTGATGCCGACGATTGCGAGGCATCTGTCTGCGAGGAGCCTTTTATGAACGATGATATTCTTTCGTACGACGATAAGTATAAAAGCGGCGGCAGCAAGGGTGAAAAGGGTATGGCATCACTTTCGCGTAAATGCCCTGCCGATATTGACAAGGCAAAGTCGAACGAAATTCGCGATATCTCGGTACGCGTGTTTAAGGCACTTGGGTGCAGTGGCGTTTCGCGTATAGATTACCTTATGGATACTGCCGACAATAATCGCGTATACATTAACGAAATCAATACAATCCCGGGCTCGCTTGCGTTTTATCTTTGGGAAGCAAGCGGCATAAAATATACCGATATGATTGACAGACTTGTCGAAACCGCGTTCAAACGCGCAAGAACAAGAAACAGCACAATGTTCACTATCGATACCAACCTGCTTGACGGTGCGGTTTTCGGAACAAAGGGTGCAAAGGGAACAAAGGGTTTTTAATTATGACAAAGCTTTTAATAGGTCTGTTTGTTAAAAACAGCGGTGACACCGCCGATAGCAAGGTTCGCGACTCGTACGCCTCGCTTGCGGGCGGAGTCGGCATCGGCTGTAATCTACTGCTTTTTCTTTTAAAGCTCGCCATAGGTATCTTCTCGGGCTCGGTTTCGGTTATTGCCGATGCATTCAACAACCTTTCCGACATCGGCTCGTCCGTCGTAACCCTGCTTGGTTTTCGCATTGCAAAAAAGCCTGCCGACCCCGACCACCCCTTCGGTCACGGCAGAATGGAATATATGTCGGCGTTTATGGTGGCTGTGCTTATAATTCTTGTCGGCGTAGAGCTGCTTAAAACCTCGGTCGAAAAGCTGTTCGCCCCGACACCTATGCAAACCTCATCTTTTGTATTTATCGGACTTATCGGCTCTGTTATAGTTAAGCTGTGGTTAAGCCGCTTTCAAAAGAAAATAGGCAATATTATCGGCTCTGCGGCGCTTACGGCATCGTCACACGACAGTGCAAATGACTGCCTTTCCACCGCCGCGGTAATTGTTTCGGTGCTTGTTTACAGGTTCACATCCTTTAACCCCGATGCCTATGCAGGTATTTTGGTTGCCCTGTTCATTTTGTGGTCTGGCATAAGCACGGCGCGCGATACGCTGAGTCCGCTTCTCGGTGAGCCTCCCGAAAAAGAGCTTATCGACGGTATTGGGTCGATAATTCTCAAAAATGACGAATTTTTGGGTATCCACGACCTTATAATACACAACTACGGTCCGGGCAGATGCTTTGCCTCGGTTCATGTTGAGGTACCGCAGGATATCGACATTTTGTATTGCCACGAAAAAATCGATGATTGCGAGCGTGAGCTTCACGAAACACTCGGCGTGGAAACGGTAATACATATGGACCCTATTTCGGTAAACGACCCGTTTGTAACGGGACTGCGCGAAACGGTTGCCGCAAAGGTTAAGGTAATTGACAGCAGTATAACGATACACGATTTTCGCATTGTAAACGGCACAGGTCACACAAACCTTATTTTCGATATTGTTGTACCTGCCGGTTTCTCGGTTTCGGACTCGGCACTTAAAAAGCGCGTAAACGAGCTTGTAAAAGAAATCGACACCACCTATTTCGCGGTTATAAATATCGACCGCAATTATATTTAATCGAAAAAAAGGAGTTTTTTGTGTGTACGATGTTTGTATAATCGGCGGCGGTGCGTCAGGGCTTTGCGCCGCATTGCACATAAAATATTTTGCACCAAAGCTTTCGGTGGTCATTGCCGAACGGTTTGACCGCGTGGGTAAAAAGCTTGCCACGACGGGTAACGGCAGGTGCAACCTGTCAAACGAAAATATTTTAAGCAGCAATTATCACGGTGCAAATCGCGATTTTGCTGCTTTTGCACTGTCACGGTTCGATGGTAACCGCCTTGCCGAATTTTTTGCCGACTGCGGCGTTATGCTTAAAAAAGGCGAGGACGGAAAGCTGTACCCTTACTCTTTGCAAGCCTCCTCTGTTGTAGATGCACTGCGTTTTAAGGCGGCGCAGTCGGGGGTTGAAATAATAACCGATTGCCCCGTAACCGCCGTAAAGGCGCAAAAGGGCGGATTTTTCGTAGATTGCCCTGCCGATATTACCGCACGCGCGGTAATTGTTGCCTGCGGCGGAAAATCAGGCGGTAAATTGGGGTCGGAATCTGGCTATGACATACTTCGCGGCTTCGGTCACACTGTCAGCGCGCTGTCCCCTGCCATTGTGCAAATTAAAACAGACAACACCTACACAAAGCAATTAAAGGGTGTAAAGACAGATGCAACCGTAATTCTTGCAAACGGCAAAAGGCTTTTCGGCGAGGTGCTGTTTTGCGATTACGGTCTTTCGGGGCCACCTATAATGCAGCTTTCGCGATATATGAAAAAGGGTGACACTGTTTTTCTTGACATTATGCCCGAATATTCCGAAAAACGGCTTGCAAGCATACTGAAAGATCGCGCGGCTCTGCTTAAAGACAGTATTTGCGGCGAATTTTTCTGCGGTATGCTGCAAAAAAGGCTTGGACAGGTTGTTCTTAAAATGAACGGCTTTAATGTAAACGAAGCAGTTCGTTTTTCGGCACACGACTGCGAAAAGGTCGCGCACACAATAAAAAATATGCCGTTTACTTTTTTAAGCACCACTGGCTTTCAAAACGCACAGGTGACCCACGGCGGCGTTAAAACAAATGAATTTAACAATAAAACCTATATGTCGCAAAAACAGCGCGGATTGTTCGCCTGCGGTGAGGTTTTGGATATTGACGGTGATTGCGGCGGCTACAATTTACACTTTGCGTGGGCAAGTGCCGCGGCTGTGGCAGAGGGCGCAGTACAGTATTTGAAAGGAACAAAATAATGTTGCTTGTAACAAATTTACAGCTTAATGCGGATTTCGATTTTGACAATCCCTTGCCATATATCGCAAGCTATTTAAGGCTTGATAAATCAGCCATAAAAAGTGTTGCGCTTTATCGTCGCTCTGTCGATGCGCGACGCAAGAGTGCGGTTCACTTTTGTTGCTCGTTCCTTGTAAAGCTTGCGACAGATGAATCTGAATTTTTAAAGCACACCGCACAAAAAGGCATTTCGCTTTACACAAAAACCGCGTACAAGCCCCCCGAAAAGGGAGAATTTAAAAACGAGAGCATAGTTATAGCAGGCTTTGGCCCTGCGGGAATGTTTGCGGCACTTACGCTTGCAAGACTTGGGCTTAAACCCACGGTTATCGAGCGCGGCGAGGATGTCGACAGCCGCCTTGCGACAGTTGCGGCATTTCACGACGGCGGCAGGCTGAACACCGAAAGCAATATACAGTTCGGCGAAGGCGGCGCAGGCACCTTTTCAGACGGCAAGCTGAACACGGGTATCAAGGATGTTCGTTGCCGATTTGTTCTTGAGGAGCTTTACCGCCACGGCGCGGATAAGGATATTTTGGTAAACGCAAAGCCACACATCGGTACAGATGTACTGCCCACGGTGGTTAAAAATATCCGCCGCGAAATAATCGACCTCGGCGGCAAGGTGTTGTTTTCAACAAAGCTGTGCGGCATAAATATACATAAAAACCGTGTTGTTTCGATAGAAACGGCGTGCGGCGCAAAAACAAAAACAATCTCTTGCGACCGACTGCTGTTATGCCTTGGACACTCGGCGCGCGATACATTTGAAATGCTGAAAAACAGCGGCGTTTATATGCAACAAAAGCCTTTCGCCATAGGCGCGAGGATTGAGCATAGGCAAACGCTTATCGACCGCGCACAGCTTGGCGACTTTTATACCGAAAAGGCATTTTTGCCGACCGATTATAAGCTTGCGGCGCACCTTGAAAACGGTCGCGGCGTGTATACCTTTTGTATGTGTCCTGGCGGTGAGGTTGTAAATGCCTCAAGTGAAACAGGCGCAATTTGCACAAACGGTATGAGCCGCTTTGCAAGAGACGGCGAAAATGCCAACAGCGCACTGCTTGTTGGGGTAGAACCCGAGGATTTCGGCAGTGATGACCCACTTGCGGGCATTGCACTGCAAAGACAAATAGAAACAGCCGCATTTAACATTTCGGGCAGCTATGCCGCACCGTCGCAAAAGGTCGGTGACTTTTTGGCAGACCGCCCGTCTGTCGACTGCGGCAAAACACTGCCTACGGTAAAGCCGCAACCGCACTACTGCCGTATAGACGACTGCTTGCCGCGGTTTATAACCGACAGTATGCGCGAGGGCATAAAAATTTTCGGCAAACGCCTTATCGGGTTTGATGACCCCGAGGCACTTTTAACATCACCCGAAACGCGTAGCTCATCGCCTGTAAGAATAACGCGAAACGACTTGCGCGAGGCAAATATAGACGGCATTTACCCCTGTGGCGAGGGTGCAGGCTACGCAGGCGGTATTACCTCTGCCGCGGTTGACGGCATACGAACCGCAGAGGCGGTTGCGGAAAGGATAAGAGCAGATATATGACAGCTTTAATACATAATTTAATTACCGTTGCATCGCAGGTGTTTATACTTTTTTTGCTTATTGCAATCGGCTTTGTTGCAGGCAAAGCAAAGCTTTTTACCGACGGTGCAATAAAATGTATATCTAATTTTTGCCTTATGTTTGTTACACCTGCGGTAATAGTAAAATCGTTTATACGCGAATTTAGCGCCGAAATGGGCAAAAATCTCTTACTTGCCCTACTTGCCTCGGTAATATGCCATATAATCGGCATTATTATCGGCAGGCTTGCTTTTCACAGCGGTGAAAAAACACAAACTGCAATGCTGAAAAACGCAGTTCTTTTAAGTAATGCAGGCTTTATGGCAATACCGCTTCAAATAGCACTGCTTGGCGATATAGGCAGTTTTTACGGCTCGGCTTACCTGATAATTTTCAACATTGTTTTGTGGACCTACTCTTATTCGGTTATGAGTGCGGGCAGTGAGAAAATCAGCATTAAAAAAATACTGCTAAACCCCGGAATAATAGCGGTAGTTGTCGGTGTTCCGCTGTTTTTGTTCCCCATTTCTTTACCCACCGCCGTAACAACAACCATTGACCATATCGCAAACCTGAACACACCGTTGCCTATGATAGTCGTCGGTTACTATCTGTCGCAAGCATCGCTTAAAGAGGTTTTCGCAAGCAAGCGCGGTCTTGCCGCCGTTATGCTGCGCCTTATCGCAGTGCCGCTTTGCTGTGTATTTATATTGCGACTGCTGGGCTTTGGCGGCTCTATGTATGTCGCGACGATAATCGCCGCATCTGCACCTATTGCGGTCGGGGTAACAATGTTCTCTGCCCGTTTCGACGGCGATACACGGCTTTCGGCAAATATCGTGTCTGTTTCAACACTGTTTTCAATAATCACAATGCCGATAATTGTCGCACTTGCGCAAACTCTTGCGGCATAACAATCACAAACACCATATAAAAACAGCTGTAAAACCTTTCGTTTTTACAGCTGTTTTGTTTCATTTAATTAAGCTTTATATTTGAATATCGCGACATTGGCGGCATTCGGGTGGTTTACACAGTAACAGCGAACCGCGAACATATCGCCGTCTTTGGCATTTTGCGCAAACGACACAGTGCCGTCATCGGCAAATATCGCACTGTCGCCGATAGCTTCGGCAAGCTCGAAAGCAACCTCGCCGTCGCCGTCGATAACCTTACCCGACAGGGTGTAATTTTCACCCTTTGCGAGAAATACCTCGTTTTTCGGCAACGCAACCTGAACAACGGGCGCAACCGTAGTGTAAACGATTGCCTGATAGCCACCGTCTACGGTGTCGACTATTGCATCATCGGCAAATATTTCGGCATCGACAGGCGGCATAATCGCATTACCGTCGCGATTTGCAGGCATACGATATGTGTGCCTGTAAAACTTTTTGCCCGAAACACCGTTAAGCTTTATTGAAATATCACGCTTTTCAACAGACTCGTTATTAAGCTCTAAAACCACTGTGCAATCGTCACCGTGTGTAAACGCCGCGGCGCGTACATTTTCGTCGCCGCCGCAAGCAACCTGTGCATTAACCGATTTTGAGTGTATCGGAATATAGTGCGAAAGCATTGCCCAACGGTAGTAGTTTTCGCGCACATTTTCTATGGCATTTTCATAGTGCGGCGCATCCCAAAAATCAAGCTCATTACGCATAGTAAACGAACACGGGTCGGTAATGTCAATACCGTTAATACACCAGATAAACGCACCGCTGAGCCCAGCTTTAACAACATCTTGGAACAACTGATTTTCATTCATTTCCCAGCTGAAGGTTTTTGCACCGTAATTTTGACCGCACTCGCTTAACAGCAACGGTGTAGAGCCTGCGGCTTTTTTGATTTTGTCAAAATAGGCTTTTGCATATTTGTGCTTCAGCTCGTACTTATGAATGGTGTATTGCGAAAGTATGCCGTCGCCGTTTTTGTTCATATAGTTAATCCAGTCGACGATTATATCTACATAGTCGCAACACTCACAGCCCCAGAATTTAACATAGTCTATGCTCTGCTTTTTCAGCTCGTCGGCAACAGTATGCAGCATTTCATTCCAATACGGCAAGCGGTCAACACCGTCGCCGCGGTTAAAGTCGCCGCGGTCGGTAAAGTTGCCGCCGTCGGGCTCGTTATAAAATGTAAGATATTTAATGTTGTCATAGCCGCGCTTTTCGACAAGCTCTTTAAGCGTTGCGGCACAGCACTTTGCAAACAAATCAAGCTCTTTCGGCGCGGAATTTTGCTTGTTTTTAATGTCAAGAGAGAACCACGACTGCGCATAAGATGCAACCTTCCAACCGAAGTTGAACTCGATTTCAGTACCTGCGGCTTTAAAGGCATCAAGATAGTGATATACAGACTGCATTTTTTGCGACTCGAAATCGTAATTGCCGTTTTTGTACTGCTCGTACTCGGAACACAGCCAATCGGGCTGGAACCAAAGCCTTGCAACATTCGACTTTGCTTTTATAATTCTTTCACGCTCAAGCGCCCAATAAACCTCGTTATAGCCTTTTTCAAGCGCCTCCGGCATAAACGACATAGGCAATACATTAGAGCCGATACCGTAAAAGTCGTCGCAAATAACATCATTTACATCTATGCAAACACTGCGGTCGGGGCTTGCCGCGCCGATTTGGTCAATAAGACCCTCGCCCTCTATATCAACAGTAATTTCACCGTTTACATTTGCAATCACATCGAAAATATATGCTTTTCTGCCGTACTTTTCGTCCTTTACCGTCGGTTCGCCGAGCCCGTCTACGGTTATTTTAAGGTCGCCATTGCCGATAACCCAAAGCTTGTTTATTTTTTCATAGTTACCTGTCGAAAGATTAAAGCTCTGTTTACCCGAAACCGCAACCGTCTGCCCATCAATAAAGGTTACGCCGTCTGTAAGCTTTTCGGGTGCTTGACCCGCAAAAATATTTATCGGATATGTTTTCGGCAGATATGCAAGGCTGTCACTGTGGACCGTGTTGTAAAGCGCAATATAACCGACACGCGCTATATCATCTGTGGGGTTGGGGCAGGTTATGCGTATACCGAAATATCTGAATACACCGTCAACCTCGTAAAGCCAGTCGGCATTGTTTCTTTCACCGTGGAACCAGCTGTCTTTGCCGCACTCGTGCGCAACCTCATTTTCATCGGCAAACAGGTTGTCACGGTCATTTGCGGCATACAGCTTAAATTCGCCTATCGAATAGTTAATCTCGCCACTCGGATAGAAAAAGCTTCTTATATAGGCTTTTTCAATGTTGGTTTCTTTTCCAAGGTCGTATATAATTTCGCTATCCTGTGCGAAAATATCAATATGCTCGGCGATATCCGAACGGGTGGTACAGCGTAAAATTGCGTTATCGTCGTATGCACCCATACGCTTCATTTGCGGCAGCTTGCCGGTTGCGACATCTATAACCTCGCCCTTTAAATCATCAATAAGGCTGTAACCGAAATCGGCAACCTCTTCAACACTAAAGGACTGCTTTTCAATCTTTTTGAATTTTATATTATTCATTAAACCACGCTCCAAAGCATTTGTTTTACTTTATATTACCATTAAATTAAAGCTAAGTAAAGTACTTTTCCCATTTTTATACACAAAAAAGGTACCCTGCAAAAAGCACGATACCTTTAAAAATTTTCGCAAAAGCTTATTCCCTACCGTCGGGAATTTTGCTTATTACCTTTTTATTTATATGTATATAAAATACAAACGATACAAGCAGTGATGCCGCCTCGGAAATGGGGAACGCCCACCAAACCGCATCGACATTACCCGTAAGCGACAGCAAGAATGCACAGGGAAGCAGTACTATAAGCTGTCTTGTAATAGAAACCATCATAGACATTACGCCGAAGCCGAATGCCTGAAACAGCGAGCCGAAAACAATATCGACACCTGCGACAATAAACGCAAGGCTTGCTATACGCAGTGCGGGTCTGCCCATTTTCAGCATATGCTCCGACGCGCGGAACATTGCAAAAAACATATCCGGGAACAGTTGGAACAGTAGTGTGCCGACCGCCATAATAACTACCGAATATAAAACGCCCAGCTTTAGTGTTTTTATAATTCTCTTGCGGTTTGCCGCACCGTAGTTAAAGCCTATTATCGGTATTATGCCGTTGTTAAGACCGAAAATCGGCATAAATATAAAGCTTTGCAATTTAAAGTAAACGCCGAACACGGCAGATGCGGTTTCGTTCATAGCGATAAGGATTTTGTTTACACCGTAATACATTACCGAGCCTATCGACGACATTATTATAGACGGAATACCGATTTTGTAAATCTGCGCAATAAGCTTTGCCGACGGCTTAAAGCCGCGGAACGAAAGATTAATATCGCTGTTGCATTTTTTGTTTATTATAAATGCAGCAACAGCCGCCGCTATTTGACCCAAAACCGTTGCATATGCCGCACCTGCAACACCCATTTTAAAGGTAAAAATGAAAATCGGGTCGAAAATAATGTTGACAACTGCACCGATGATTTGCGTTACCATAGAGTAAAAGGTTCTGCCCGTTGCCTGCATAAGCCTTTCAAAGCATATTTCGAAAAACGAACCGAACGAAAGTGTTAAAACTATTGTTGTATACTCTATACCGTATTTTACGATAAGCTCGTTTTCGGTCTGCGACATAAAGAACGGCTTAACGCAGAAAATGCCGACAAGCAAGAACACAACAAAACTGCACGCCGCAAGAAAAACACCGTTTTTGGCAAGCTGAGATGCGCGGTCGTACTGCTTTTCACCAAGACTTTTCGAAATAAGCGCATTAAGACCAACGCCCGTACCCGTTGCGACGGCAATAATAAGATTTTGCAACGGAAATGCGGTTGATACTGCGGTCAATGCCTCCTCGCTAATCCACGAAACAAACATACTGTCAACGATGTTGTACAGTGCCATAACCAGCATTGACACCACCATCGGCAATGACATATTTATTATAAGACGGTTTATGGGCATTACGCCCATCTTGTTTTCGGCAGCTTGCATTTTTAAAAAATCCTCTCAAAAAACAGAAATGTGTGCGACCGAAGCCTCTTCAGTCGCACACATACATTTTATCATATTTTGTCGTAATCGTCAATATGTATTAGTCGACATATTTGAAAATAACAACAGAATTCGCCTTGGGGTTTTTAACGGCGTATGCCTTAACCGCAAACATATCGCCAGGCTTTGCATTTTCGCCGAAAGATGCAATTGCGTTTACGCTGTCGAACACGGCACTGTCACCGATTGCTGATGTAACCTCGTATCCGATTTTGCCGCTGCCGTCAATGATTTGTGCGGTAAGTCTGTAACCCTCGCCTTTTTTGAGGAATACCTCGTTTTTGCAAAGCTCAACTTGGGTAACGGGCGGTATGGTGGTGTAAACAATTTCCTGATAATCGCCGTCTACCGTGTCTGCCAAAACATCATCTGCAAAAATCGTGTCAGCAACAGGCGGCATTGTCGCGTTACCGTTGCGCAGGCATGGGAATTTGTAAATATGCTTGTAGAACTTTTTGCCTATATTTTTACCGAGATTTATCTTAATATCGCGGTCGCACGAATTTTCATCATTCAGCTCTAAAACAACGGTATAATCGTCGCCGTGTTTAAAGGCGGTTGCGCGAATGTTATCCTCTGTACCGCAAACAACATTTGCCTTTACGGTTTTCGAGTGGTTGGGAACATAGTGCGAAAGCATTGCCCAACGATAGTAGTTTTCGCGAACATTGTCAATACCGAAAGCATAGTGCGGACAATCCCAATAATCTATCGGGTTGCGCATTGTAAACGAACAGGGGTCGGTAATGTCGATACCGTTAAGACACCAAATAAGCGCACCGCTTACACCGCATACCGACAGGTCTTGGAACAGCTGATTTTCGTTCATAACCCACTTAAAGTCATCGGGGCCGTAGTTTTGACCGCACTCGGTAAGCATTATGGGTGTACCCTTTGCCGCTTTCATATGGTTGGTGAAAAAGTCGATTGCGGTGCTATGTTGCTCTTTATAACGGTGGAACGAATGACAATCGACCACATCACTGCAATTTTCTTCCATATAGTTAATCCAATCAAGCTGTGATGTGTTACTGCCAGACTGCTCGCAAGCCCACATTTTTATGTAGTCAAGACCGCATTTGTCAAGCTCTGCACGGGCGAGACGCATCATCTTTGCCCAATAGGGGCGACGGTCAACACCCATACCTGCGGCAAAGTCGCCGTTGTCGCTGAAGTTACCGTAGTCAGGCTCGTTATAGAAGGTCAAATATTTAATATTGTCATAGCCGCGGTTTTTGATAAGCTCAACCAACACTGCGGCACAGCTTTTTGCGTACAAATCAAGCTCCTTAGGCGGTGAATTGCGCTTGTTTTGGGCACTTTCCATCGCAAACCAATCGTGTAACGGTGTGGGCACTTTCCAGCCGTAGTTAAATTCAATCTCTGTTCCCGCCGCCTTGAACGCATCAAGATAGCGATAAACCGACTGCATTTTCTGCGTATCGAAATCATAATTACCTGTCTTGTACTGCTCGTATTCATAGCAGAACCAGTCAATCTGGAACCACATTCTTACTACATTAGGCTTTGACTTGATAATTCTTTCGCTTTCAAGTGCCCAATAAACCTCGTTATAGCCGTTTTCTATTGCCTCGGGCATAAACGACATCGGCAAAACATCGGCACCGATACCCATAAAGTCCTCGCAAATAACATTGTCGAAATCAACGCCAACCTCGCGCTTTGAAGAAAACGCGCCTATTTGGTCAATAGCACCGTTGCCCTCTACTGTTACAGTCAAAGGTGCATTTTTAATATTGGTATTGCCGCTGAAGGTATAAAGTGCCCTGCCCTGCTCTAAAGCCTCGACAGTCGGCTGTCCCATACCGTCGACGCCGATTGTAAGACCCTCTGACGCGATAACCCAAGCATCGGTTATACAGTCGTAATTTTCAATCTCGAATGTAAACGCCTTTTTGCCGTCTACCGAAACCGCGCTTACATCATCAAACACAACACCGTTTGTAAGCTCGGCAGGCTGCATACCTTTAAGCATATTTACGGCAAAGCGATTGCAATATTCGGCATTATATGTAAATTCATCGTTATAAAGACCGATATAGCCAAGACGGGCAATATCGTCGGTCGGGTTCGGGTTAAGAATTTTCATACCGAAATATCTAAAGCTACCCTCGACATCATAAAGCCAGTCGGCATTGTTTCTGTAACCGAGCACAAGCTGCTCTCTGCCGCACTCGTGTGCAACCTCGTTTTCGTCGCTGAAAAGAGTGTCGCGGTCGTTTGCGGCATACAGCTTAAATTCACCGATTGAGTAGTTTATCTGGGCATCACAGTAAAAGCTTCTTACAACAGCGTGTTCAATTTCTTTTTCGCTACCCATATCATAGGTTATAGCGGTAACCTTGCTGAAAATATCGATATGCGCATCGATTGCATCGCGAGTTGTACACTGTGCGATAGCAGTGGCATCATAGTCACCGCTTTTGTTTTTCATTTCTGGTACTTTACCGCTTTCAACATCTAAAACCTCGCCGACTAAGCCGTCGATAATACTTGTACCGATAGCGGAAACATCCAAGCCGGTTAGAGCTGTTTTCTCTGATTTTTTGAATTTAATATTGCTCATAACAATCACTCCGTTCATCGGCATAAAGCCGATTGTTGTCACAATTATAATACCATATTTACAGCTTTAAACAAGCTTTTTTACGAAAAAATGTACACAAAGTTTTTCCACAGTATTTGTGCATTTTAACCACATTTTGTATTGTGAACCGATAAATAATGACAGGTACAACCTAAGCCGTACCTGTTACAAAATTATTTTAGCATTTCGGCGGTATAAATGCACCGCATTTTTCTTTTACGGACTGCTATTTTAAAACAATTTCGTCGTTTATTTCCTCAAACTCGCGCAAGGTAAGCCTTTCGTCCGGCTCGCAATTAGGTGAATGAAAAACGAAATATTTTTTGCCGTCAAAGCTTTTGAAAAGCATACCGTGACCGCCGTCCTTTGCAAACAGCAGACGGTCATTGTGGTGCCAATTGCCCGTAATATCTCCGTTATCGGAATACGCGACAGCCTCGACATAATCGGAGCTTTCAAGGCTTGACCAAATCATAAGCAGTCTGCCGCTTTCGGTTCGCCACAAAAACGGCCCGTCGGTAACGAAATTATTATTGCCGAGGCCTACCTTTGCCCACGACGGCTGCGATGCCTTAAAAAGCACGCGCGGCTCGCCGATAGCTTGCGATAAGTCCTCGGACAGGCGAAGTGCGCAAATTTCGCCGTCCTTTATCTGTGTCCATTCGTGACAGAAAACAATGTAGGGTGCGCCTCTTTTGTCAACATACAGCGTGCCGTCAAGACATTCCCAATTATCGGGCGTTGCGGGTTTTTCGGAAACAGGCACAAATCTGCCGTCGGGTGTATCGCTTACAAGAATATGTGTGCCGCGGCACTTGCCGTCAGCCTTAAAGCTTGCAAACAGGTAAAATTTGCCGCGGTAAAAATGCACCTCGGGTGCCCAAAAGTCGTATTTGCCCCAAAATTCGGGTGACTCGTCAAAAATCGGCACAGGGTCAGACCAATTTTCAAGGTCGCCGCTGACACTGACCGTAAACCCCTTTTTCGCTGTGCCATAACGTGTGCTGTAAAGGTAATATTTACCGTCGTGCGGCAATATAAACGGGTCGCGTATGCGGTAATTGTTTATGTCCATAATCATTCCTCCTGTGTCATTTCACTTATATAATACAGGAAGCATCAGAAAAAATCAATCCCAGCTTTTTGTGTTTTCGTCGATAAACGAAATTATGACAAATACCGCCACAGTTGCGAGCGTAACAATTGGCAAAACGCCGTTAAGCGCTGTGATTATCGTGCGATTTACGCAAAGCAAAGCCTGAACCGCCGCAAGCACGGGAACGACGGCTTGTACCCTTTTACCGAATACGCCACACCGTTTTTTAATAACCGCAAGTGCGGTGTCGGCTTTAAGGGCGGCGCATAGAAAATAAATCGCATATGACACGCCGTCAAGTCGGTTGTAACCGCCGCCGAAAGCGGCAAACGAGGCGGCTTGCGGAAAAGGATAGCTAACCTCGCCGACAAGCACACCAAGCGAGCCGACGGTGACAAAATATATAACCGCAAATAAAGCGGCGGCAATGCCAAAGGCAGAAAAAGACAGTTTTAAAGCCGTTTTGCGGCTTTTAAAATCGCAAAGCGTAACAGCTATAAAGCTTTGTGCAAAGCAGTCAAGTGAAAATGCGGAAAAATCAAGCCGAGTACCGCCGATACCCAAATACCGTAAGTGTATATTTTTCGTCGAAAGCAACAGTATAAGCGCAAGCCCCACAGCAACAACAATAAAAGAAAACGCCGCAAAGCGGTAAAGTACACTTGTGGGCGAAAGTGCAATAATCGTCGCCGTTAAAATGAAAGTCACGGCAATGAAAATTGCCGAAGAATTAGGCAACCGCGAGGTGTCGACATATTGAATATAGTCGCCGCAACAGGCGGTAAGACACAGAGTACAGTACAAAACGGTTAAAACCGCGGTAAGCTTTTTCAAAAATGCGTTGCTTGCGTTTTGCGAAATATAAGCAATCGGAAAAGTGTATATAAGTCCCATTAAAAGTACAGTAACAAACTCTGCAAGCGTTAAACATCTACCACAGCTTAGCGGAAATTTAACTGCCGCATTTCCGACTGTAAAAAGCACAATAAGACATATTTTGTTTGCGGTGTAGGTCGGTTCCGCTGTTTTCGTGCCCTCACCCCCATTGCTTGGTTTTAATTTTTACGACAATTTCTTTCGGTTTGTCGCCACTGTTTGGCATAGCTGTGGAAATGCCTCTTATTGCGGCGGTAAGCTCTCGGCTCCATACTTCAAGCTGTGCCTTATTTTGCGGCTCGTTTGCAACTGTCACAGTGTGGCAAGTGCGGTTTATATCGCTTTTTGTTTTAAAACTTGTTATTTGCAATACACTGTCACCGAGTATTACCGACCCGCGCCCTGCTTTGCCGTTCATAAGCAAAAACAGCTGTACTTGCGACGGCTTTACTGTACATAGCCTGTTAAACGATTTATAGCAAGCAACCCCCTCGAAAACCGTGCCGTAATCATCAGTACCGAATTTCGGCAAATAAAAGTAGCCGCCACTTGTTGATATCTCATTAAGTGTACCTATAATCGTACAATCAGTCTTGGATGATGGCAGGTTACGGTTTATTTCAAGCATACTGTTTATTTCCTCGCCGACGGGTTCGTCGTCGCTCTGCTTTATAACGCTTTCGGCATTGTCGGCAGCGACGATATTTATGTTCAGACTAAGCTCACCCGAATCAATGCAATATGCCATTACACTGTCAAATCCATTATCCGAAAGGGCTTCACCCAAAACCAAAAGCTTGCAGTGTGAAAGTGTCAGCCTTTTTGAAATTGCCGTTTGTAAGTTTGCAATAGCACTTTGCGGTGTTTTGCCAATACCGTTATAGCAAGCAATGCCGTGCTTATCCATATTACTGTTTTCCCACACCGTTACCACCTCTGCGGTAATGCTGAAATTACCGTCTTTTAAATCTGCACCGAGTGCCGTTACGAATAAGCGGTTTTCGGGCTCGATATAATCCGAATATGTGTCGCAACCGCAAAGCATTACGCAAAGAATTGCGAAAAATGCCGCAATATGCCTCAATTTTTATCCCTCCGCCTTTGCCGTATTTTGTTGCCCGTCAGTGCAGTGGGGCGTGTCAGCATAACCCACCACGGTGCGCGCAAAAGCTTGTCTTTAATATTTTGAAATTTCGGTGAGCCTGCGGGTGCCGTGTATTCCGTGCCGAAGCTTGTAATCGAAAAAACGCGAACAAGCATCAGTACTGCGGCGCAAATATAGCCGTACAGACCAAACATAACGGCGGCAAAAAGCATAATGATACGCAGGTAAAACACCGCACTTTTAAGCCGCGGAACGGTAAGACCGCAAATACAGCTAAGCGATACGACTATCAGCATAGGCGCGCTTATCAGCTTCGCCTCTACCGCCGCCTGTCCCACAACAAGACCACCTACAATGCTTAACGCGTGTCCCACGCTTTGTTGCATTCGTATGCCTGTTTCGCGCAGTATTTCAAAAATCAAAATAAGCAAAAAGCACTCGGTATATTGCGCAAACGGCACTCCTCCGCGCGCCGCGGCTATGCTTACGGCAAGCTTGGTCGGCAAAAGATACGGGTGGTATGCCGTAATCGAAAGAAAAATTGCAGGCACGCTTATACTTAAAAAGAAACAAATATACCGCAAAATTCGACCGATTGCGGCGAATTTATAATTAAGATAGTAATCGTCGTCGGATTGAAAATTCTCGCAAAACAGATACGGCGCGGTCATAACAGTCGGTGAACCGTCGGCAAAAACCGCTATACGCCCCTCAAGCAGGCGCGCGGCGACGATATCGGGTCGTTCGGTAGAACCGGTTGTTTTAAAAATGCTGTGGCGGTCGGTTCTTATCTGCTCGGCTATATAGTTTATGTCAAGCACACCGTCTATATCTACTTGCGAAATCCTTTGTTGCAAAAGCTCGACCGTTTTGGGCTTTGCGACCGATTGCAGATAGCACATAAACAGCGTTGTATCCGTCTTTCTGCCGACATTAAGCGTCACCACGCGCAAGTCTGGTGTCGGAAGCTTGCGCCGTAGCATTGCCATATTCAGCATAATCGCCTCGTCAAAGCCCTCACGCGGCCCTTGCAAAACGCGCTCGTCGGCAGGCTCTTGTATTCCGCGCGTGCGCCAGCCTTTTGTATTTACCGCAAGCGCAACATTACTGCCATCTGCAAATATTGCGGTATCACCGTAAAAAATACTGCGCAGTATTTCCGAAATTTTTGTTTTTCGCGAAACCTCATTTGCGAACAAAACGCGCTTTTCAAGGAAAAGACAAATATCGTCGCCGCTTTCGCTTTCGGCACTTAACATCGGCTTGATTACCGCCTCGCTTAAAATATCCGAATTAACCATACCGTCCATAAAAATCAACGCACATTCAGTACCGCAGGAAAGCCGCACCGTTCTGCGGCGAATAATCGCATCGTTTTCGAAAATTTTATCAAATAACAGCAAATTTTCGCCAAGCGAGGCAGTTAAATATATGTTTTCGTAATTATATAAGTCGGTATGCATATTTTCACCCCGTATGTATTTTTGCACTTAACCGCTTTTTTATGCACAGTATCGTTTCGCATAATTACGGCAAGCGGCGACATAATAGTTGTACGGAGGTGAAAAAAGCAATGGTTTTTGAAGAAGATGAATTTTTCGATGCGGACATACCCTTTGACGATGAGTTGGATTTTGAAGATGACGACGAACGAGATGAGGAAATCGACACCGACGATATATCCGATTTTATGTAATGAAAGCGCGAGGCTGAAAAACGGCTTCGCGCTTTTTAATGGCACAAAATCCAGAAATATAATCACCGTTGAACCTAAAAACCTAATCAAAAAAGCTTTAAATTGCACAAAAAACGCAAACTCAACTTAATTATATTAAGAAAGACGGGCGCGATACCTCAAAATTGAAAAAATACAAAAAAATTTTAAAGTGATACTTTATCTTAAAACAAAAAAGTGGTATAATGTTAAGGTAATTCCGATAGTCTTACTTGGTTTTGACAAGCATACACCGTCGGGTTTCGAAAAAAACTAAACAAAGGGTGAAAAAAATGAGTTTTAAAAATCAGTATCTTGCCGATTTGATGGAACGCGTTGAAAAGCGCAATCCTAACGAGCCTGAATTTCATCAGGCTGTAAAAGAGGTGCTTGAATCTATCGAGCCGGTTCTTGAAAAGAACCCCGAGTACATAGAGCAGGGCATCGTCGAAAGAATGGTAGAACCCGAGCGTCAGGTATTTTTCAGAGTACCGTGGGTTGATGACAACGGCAAGGTTCAGGTAAACCGTGGCTTCCGTGTTCAGTTCAACAGCGCTATCGGCCCGTACAAGGGCGGTTTGCGTTTCCACCCGTCGGTTAATGCTTCCATTATTAAATTCCTCGGCTTTGAGCAGACATTTAAAAACAGCCTTACAAGCCTTCCTATGGGCGGCGGCAAGGGCGGTTCCGACTTTGATCCGCGCGGCAAGAGCGACGGCGAGGTTATGCGTTTCTGTCAGAGCTTTATGACCGAGCTTTACAGACACA
>CAZIEH010000009.1:0-19562 GCA_964538695.1 uncultured Eubacterium sp.
GTAACGATTGTCTTTACCACTTGTTTTCAAAACCTTCGTTACGGCACCTCATCATTATCGGATTACCCCGTTTTTATATGATAACAAAGCCTATTAACCCGAATACTGCCGCCGCCAAAAAGCCAACGGCTACATCGCGAATAAAGTGAACGCCGTGAAACACGCGGCTTGCGGCAAGAAACAGTCCCAAAACCGCAATTACAGCACCAAGCGGAAAATTTATGTACATCGTCGCCACGGCGATTATGAAAACCGAAAAAGTGTGTCGTGACGGCATAGATTTGCCGCCGCGTTTTTTATTTATAAGCGGTGTCGTGCCGAACACCTCGTACGGGCGCGGCGCGTTTATAACAGCGCGCACTATGCTGACTGTAACAAAAGATACGGCGGGGACACAAAGCACACGCCAAAAACGCACATCGTGCAGTGCAACCAGTGCGACCAAAAGAACGGGATAAAAAATATATACACCTATCGTTATCGCCTTTTGCAGTATGACGGTAAGCTTTAAAAGTCGCGGTCGGCTTTTAAAAAAAGACAGCAGGTTTTCATATTGTTGTTTTTTCATACTATATCCTCGGGTGATTTATATGTGGTAAGGGTGTAGTAGCCATCGCTTGTTGCCTCTACAACCGCTGTACCTATTTCCTCGGTTATAAGCGTGTTTTTAAGGCGTTTTTCGGGGTAATCGGCAAGAACAACAGCGTTCATATAGTCGGTCGCATATGCCGCACGCGAGTATACGGCGCAGTTTGCAGGGACATACACATTTTCGGGGCTTAGCGTGCGAATAAACTCGGTGTTGACATCAATATGAAAATGGTGGTTAGCATAAAAATAATTGCATTTTAGCTTGTCTTTTTTGCCTACTTTTTCAAAATCCTCAAGATTTTTTTGTTGCATATATGCATAGTTGTCCGCCCCGTGGTAGTAGCCGAAATCACCGAAATGCAACAGCAGTGAAACCGAGGTGGCATTTTCATAGTTATGCTCGTTAAAAGCTATATCACTGTCGAAAGTTATACCGTACGGCGCGCCGTTTTCGTCAAAACGACTGCACATTGCCGTAAGCTCAACACCGCCGAGGTCCCATATTTTATGAAGCTCGTCATAAGTGCAAAGCATAGAGCTGTCAAGATATGAAAAAACCCTTAAATAATCGTAACGGGTTTGTTTGTCAGCGTTTATCAGCTCGGCGGCAATATTGCCGTCGGGCTTTTTCAGTCCATTTTGCTGCAAAATATGCTCCATTTTACCGTAATGGTCGGAATGAAAATGTGTCAAAAGATAGTAGTCGACCTTTATTCCCGCGCGTTCAAGATATGGTAAAATTGTTCGTTCGCACTGTGTATCATATCCCGAGTCTACCAAAAGATTTTTACCGTTGGGCAGAGAAATCATTGAAGCATTTGCGTGGTTGACATCGAAAGAAATTATTTTAAGCGGAGATTTTTCGTAATTTTCTTTGACACACAGCTCGGCAGAAAGTAACTCGCCGCTTTTTAAACAAACACTTACGCTGTGTTTGCCGACAGCAAGCGACAATTCGGCGGGATTATAGTACAGCTCGGTGCGAAAAAAGTCGTTGCCTGCATAGCGGTAGTTTGTTTCGGCACAGCGTGTGGGTGCGGTTTCGAACGGTACGGGATTGCCGTCGATTTTAAGAGCTGTAATTTCGTCACCGTAATTGCAAACGGTTGCGTGCATTTTTCGTATATTATCAAGGTAAAGTGTGTCGTTTTTCGGCGAAATTTCTTTTTTGGGCAATGGCATATCGGCACAAACGGTGACATCGTAAATAAACAGCTCGTGACCGAAATCGTGTGTAAAGGTAACGGTATTTTTGCCCGAAAACATTGGTACGGGGAACGAAATTTCGTCTTTCCCGTGCGGCAAAGAGGGTAAAAGCTCGGTCATTTCTTCACCGTTTGTAATGTCAAGCCGCACCCATTGGTCCCAATCATAGTGGCGGTATGCAACCGTCATCATATAAATTCCGCTTTTGGGTGCGGTAAAATTAAGCGATATGCTTTCGTCGTTTTCGGTTAAAACAGCGTAACTTCCAACGCGGCAATGCGGCTTTGAAAATGAAACTGAGTGTATATCCATTTTTATTTCCTCCGAAAATTCAATTATATTCAACAATAAAAATGGGTCGGTATGACTCTTCATCATACCGACCAGTGTTGTTATTTTGCTTTTCCTTCGGCTTTTTTCGCCTTAGCCTCAAGACGGGCTTTTTTAATACGCTCTTTTGCATCCGCCTCGGCGGCTTTCTTTGCTTGTTTTTCGGCTGTTTTTATAATCTTATTTGCTCTGTAATTTTCAAAAACACTTGTGAAACCGAAAAGCGGCTTTGTGAAAAGTATAAGCGCGACATCGATTATACCGAAAATTACAACAAACAAAAGATTGCTTAAAACCTTTGTCGCGTAACCGTCTTCGGTTTTTATGTTAAGTATCATAACAACAAAGTAAAGTGTTGCAATGCTTAATGCCGCAATTAAAACCGCGTCAATAATTTTTACAATACGCTTGTTATTGCCCTTTTCCAAAAAAGTGTTGATTTTTTTGCTTAAATCCACCTAAATCACAATCCTTTCAAACAACGGCAAGGCGTTGTCGGTCCGTAGAAATTTATAAATCACTGTTAAAATTATACAATATTTTGCAGGGTGTGTCAACCGTATTTTACGCTATTCGAAAATTCGCAAAAATCTTTCATCAGCATCGGCATTAAACGCCGCGCAATCGAAATTGTAAGAGATAATTTCTGGATTTTTAAGGTATTTTCGCATACCGTCCGCAATGCCCTCTGCCGTCATATCTGTAACAATTTGTCCGCTTTCGCCGCAACAAACATCCCTGTGAACGGGGTAGCTTGATATAATTACGGGCTTGTGCATAACGCGCATCTCGTAAACAACCATACCGCTGCCCTCGTGCCGCGACGGAAATACAAAGCAGTCTAAAAGACTTGCAAACCCGAACGGATTGTTAAGCTGACCGGTAAGCAATGCCTTGCCCTGTAAACGGTATTTTTTGATAAGCTTTTTAAGTTGACCCTCTAAGCTGCCGGAGCCGATGAAAGAAAGAGTGGTATCGGGATAGTCGCGGTTTACCGCGGCAAATGCTTTAAGAAGATTAAGGCAGTTTTTCTCGTTAGAAAGGCGACCTATCGTAAAAAAGTTTGTACTGCCGCAGGGTACGGGAATTTCGTGCGGCGGAATTTCGGTGTCGGGCTCTGCGGACATATCGTTATCGCAGTAATACATTTTTCCGTCTTTTTCGATAACGGTGCATTTTGCCTGCTTGCTTAAAATTTCGTCGTAGCCTATGCGGTTAGGGACATAGGTCATACGCGAAACGGTGGCTTCGTCTAACGCGAAATATTCGCGCAGGCTTTTAATGTTTTGTGTCATACAGCCCTTTCCTGCCGACACAACAGTGTCAAATGACGGGTAAAGTGAAATTACCGAGCGTAGCATATTGCCGTGATTTTTATACATAGGCTGTGACTGCTTTTCGGTATCGTTCATATCGCTGTACAGGTCGTTGTGCTGCCAGATTATTTTTTTGCCGCAATCCGACGACAAAAACAGACAGCTGAACCGCGGACCGTAGCCCGAATAGTCTATCAAATAGTCAAAGCGGCTTTCGCCGAATGCACGCATATACTCACGCTTAAACATACGCCGCAAAACAGGGTCTATTTTGCCGTCTTTAAAGGGCGCATATTTTTGCATATTCCACAACGGCCCCTCGTCTTGGTCGGAGGTCATATAACCGGTGCGGATAATCATACGAATATTTTTGTTGAAATCAAGACAGTTTTGCAGTGCAACCTTGCCCCTCGGTTTCGGTGCAACAAGGGTAACATCGAATTTGTCGTAATCGATATTGTCAAGCCTGTATCTGAGTGTAGAGGTTACCCCGTTTGCCCCAAGACCGCCGCCGTATATAAGCAGCTTTTTCTTGTCGGTTTTGTTCCACCTGAAGGTGCGGTATTTGTCGGCATTTCCACCGAATATGCAGTCCGCAACACGCTCGCAGGCGTTGCCGTCGTCGTGCTCGCACGCAATCGCTTTAAGTGCTTTATACCGTTCGCCGTATGTTTTTTCGTATTCCTCTATGTGATTTATGCTGTAAATAATTTCGTTTATATCGTCTGTCGCAGGTCCCGAAAGCTCGTCGGGCTTAAAATAAATTCCGCGCTGTTCGGAATATTCGGCAAGGTCGGGTATATAGAATAATGTCGGTTTACCAGTCATCATAAAATCAAAAACTATGCTTGAATAGTCCGAAACAAGTATGTCGACAACCGAAAGAACCTCGTTTGTATCAAGCGTTGCGGGTATATAAATACCGCTTTTGCGTTCAGATTCGGAAAGCTTTTTGTACACCGCCTGATGCGGCTTTATAAGCACCTCGTACCTATCGCGGTCAATGCCGTTAAGTATTTTTTCGCGTGTTTCGATGTATTTTTCGGTTTCCATTATCGGGTTACCCGTGGTAACACCTTTCCAAGTGGGGGCATAAACAATCAGTTTTTTGTCACGGTCGGGGCATATGTTGTACCGCGCAAGCTGTTTGTAAATATTGTTACGGTCTGCACCGCAGACAAGGTCGCAACGGGGGTGACCCTCCTCTATAACAGTGCCCTCGTAAATGCCGTCAAGGCGGTATGAGTCTTTGAAAATTTTTGTCATAAAGCCGCAAGCCGAGATAAGGTAATCCGCTTGCAGCATATTGGACAGCACAGGCCCGACATTGGGCGCGGAATTTGCAATATCATATCCAAGCGATTTTACCGTAACACTGTGCCAGGTGTACACAAAAACCTGTCCCTCGCGCTTTGAAAAATAAAGGGGCATAAGAATATTGTTGACAATGTATTTTGCAGTCGCAAGATGCTCAAGATAAGCATCACTTCCGCGGGCGACAAACTCTACATCGGGGTATCTTTTTTTAAGCTCCGCACGCTCGTTTTTATCGTTGATAGCCCACACAAAATGCATATTGCCGTATTTTTCGCTGTTATAAAGATATTTAAAAATCGCGTACGGATTGTCGTTCATACTAAGTCCCGAAAACGATTCGAAAAACACTATGTCCTCGCACAGCGGCAGATGGGTGCAGGCGTTTGCATAGTAGCGCAAGCGCAGTGTTGCACTGAGCCGCACCCTATCGGGCTTTGTGCTTTTTCTGAAATGGTCGGCGTGAACATATATCGAGTATGCTTTTTTTGCCAATTTCCTGAAATGTTTTTTACAAAAGCGATACAAGGTTAATACCTCTCTTTTAAGGTTGGTTTATATGAAGGATATGTCTTGCAAAAATCCGCAACACACAGCATATCGTTTAAAAACGCGTCGCGCGCGGCGGCTGTGCCGTCTGCAAAAGGGTCGGTAACGCCGAAAAACATTGCCTTGCCCTTGCCGATGGGCTTTGCGCGACAGGTGGCGGGGTTGTAATCTGCGCCGATAAGGCGTTTTGAAACCGCTGTGCCTATTGCCACCGTTATTTCGGGGGACAGCAGTTTAAATTGGCGGCGCAAAAAGGGTATACAGCTTTCTCTTGCCTTTGCCGCCGAAGCAGTGCGCTGTCTGTCGGGACAGTTGACAAGATAGGTGAAATATACGCCCTCGTCGCAAAGGCCGGTAAGGCGTAGGGTGGACAAGACGAAATCGGCGATAATATCACGATTTTCGTCGTCGGAAGTGACATATTTCGGCGCGTGTGCGACCACCATAATTCGCACAGCTTGCTGTGGAATATCCATCGCTCTCGGCTGACAGCCCTCGCCGCAAAGACGGCAGTCGGCAATGTCGTGCTTGATGTCTATAAGCTCGCCCAAAATATCCATATTATTTACCTACGCAGAATTTGCTGAAAATTTCGTCGACCACCGCGTCGGTAACGCGCTCGCCCGTAAGCTCCATAAGCTGTGACATAGCATCGTCTATGCAAACCCCGACGATGTCCATAGTCATACCGTTTTTAAGAGCCGCCTTTGCCTCTTTAACAAAGGCAAGTGCCTGTGCGGCATTGTCGCGCTGTCGTTCCGAGCAGAGTATAAGCTCGTTGCCGTCAAGCCCTGCCGTACCGCAAACCTCGGCAACAGCCGCAGAAAGCTCGTCGGTGCCCGTGCTGTTTAAAGCCGAAATTTCGACAAACGGAAGATCACCGAAAAGTGAAGTATCAAAGCGGCGCGGCAAATCGGTTTTGTTAAGAATCATTACCGCAGGACGCGTTTTGCAAAGCTCTATAAGCCTTTTGTCCTCGTCAGACGGCTCACTGCCGCTGTCGAAAACAGCAAGTATAAGCCCTGCCGAGTTGATTTTCTCACGCGAAAGCTCTACACCAATACGCTCTATTTCGTCGGCAGAGTCACGCAGACCTGCCGTGTCACTTAATTTCAGTGTAATATCGCCAAGCATTACCGTGTCTTCGACAACATCACGGGTTGTGCCGGCGATAGGGGTGACAATCGACCGCTTTGTACCCGACAAAAGGTTCATAAGCGTCGATTTGCCGACATTCGGCATACCTGCGATAACCGCATCCACACCCTCGCGCAGTTTTTTGCCCGCATCGTAGTGCTTTAAAAGCTCGCCAAGCGCTGCTTCGGCATCGCCGAGGGCGGTGTTAAGCGTTTCGTCGCTGAATTCGGGTAAATCGTCGTCGGGATAATCGGCGTGAACCGAAAGACCTGCGGCGGCGGTTAAAAGCGAGCTTTTGATTTTCGCGATTTTTTGCGATGCCGCGCCGCGGTGCAGTGCAAGAGAGGCACGCTGTGCCTTTTCACCGCTTGCGGAAATAAGACCCATTACCGCCTCTGCCTCTATTAAATCCATTTTACCGTTTTGGTATGCGCGACGCGTAAATTCGCCGTTTTCGGCAAGCTGTGCGCCTGCGGCAATAACTGCACGCAGGGCTTTTTTTACTACGACCGAGCCACCGTGAACCGAAAGCTCGACGACATCCTCACCAGTATAGCTTTTTGGCGCGCGAAAAAGCAAAGCTATCGCCTCGTCGATAACCTCGCTTTCGTTTTTTACATTGCCGAACAATGCTGTATATCCGTCAATTTCGCATATTTTTTTGTGCGATGCCGCCGAAAAAACCTTGTCTGCCACGGCAATGGCATCGGCACCTGAAATTCTTATTATGCCGATGCCACCGCTACCCGACGGTGTTGCAACGGCGGCAATTGTCTTGTCTGCCAAATTTTTCACCGCTTTAATGCCGAACACTCGGCAAAATCATTTTAATTTATTACAGTGTGCGCGAAAGTTCTTTTAAATATTCGCGCAGACCGTCGCCGATTTCGGGGTGGTTCAAGCCAACCTCGATATTAGCCTGCAAAATACCAAGCTTATTACCCATATCATAGCGCTTGCCTGTAAAATCGACACCGACCATACCTGTGGTTTTCGCAAGTGTGCGCATAGCATCGGTAAGCTGTAATTCGCCGCCCGCGCCGAGGGGTGTTTTTTCAAGAATGTCGAAAATTTCGGGTGTAAGCACACATCTGCCCAAAATGGAATAAAGCGAAAGCACCTTTTCGGGAGTGTCGGGCTTTTCAATCATATCGGTAACGCCGAAAATTCTGTCCTCAAGCGGCTCTACTTTAAGCGAGCTGTAACGCGATATTGCATCGGGCGAAACCTCTTTTATGCCTACAACACCCTTGCCGTAGGTTTCATATGCGGCGGTAAGCTGACGAATGGCAGGGTCCTCGCCGATAATGACATCATCGCCGTAAAGCACAGCGAACGGCTCGTTGCCGATAAATTCGCGCGCACAAAGCACAGCGTGACCGAGACCCTTTGTTTCTTTTTGTCGAATAAAGTAGATGTTTGCCAAGGACGCTGACTTTGCAACCTCGTCGGCAATGTCGTTTTTACCGCGCTTGCGCAGGTTGTCCTCAAGCTCGTAAGCGTGGTCGAAATGATCCTCTATAACGCCCTTGCCGCGATTTGTGATTATAAGAATGTCGGTAATGCCGGCGGCAACCGCCTCTTCGACAATGTACTGTATTGCAGGCTTGTCGACAATGGGTAACATCTCTTTCGGGCAAGCTTTAGATGCAGGTAAAATTCGTGTGCCGAGACCTGCCGCAGGGATAACAGCTTTTTTAATTTTCATAATAACTACTCCTTTATTATAAACCGCATTGAAGCAGTACGGTTATTATTTGCAGGGGTGAGCATTTTGCTATTAAACCGTAGTACGGTGCAAGCTTTATTAACGATTGTAGCATATTTACGGCGATAGGTATAAGAATGGCGGGTGCCAAATTCGGCTTGCCCAAAGCGGCATAGGTAAAGTGGTCGCCGATGCCGCGGCGCATATCGTTTTGCTTGATTTTGTTTGTGGCGCACTTTAAATAAATGCTTGTTGCAAACATCGACAGAACTATAACGCCTGCAAGGTTTATAAACGACTGAACATACTGCACCGCTGTGCGAGTTGTCGATTGCTGTTCAGACTGGGCATTTACGGCGTATTCGGTGATTTCCTCGTCTGTCATTTGCGAAATTTCGGTATAAACCCTTTCAGCTGAGGTGTGTATCTCGTTGTAATTTACGGCAGTTACCGCGATTGTCAGCAGAACCGAAATTGCACAAATCGCAAGTGCGACACTGTACATTTTGCGATAGAAGAACCAAGCGGCGGCGTAAACGGGGGACAGCAAAAGTCCGGTTACGGCAACAACCCAGTTGAAAAAAGTTTTTTTACCTGTGCGTGCTATTGTTATAAACGACTGCATAAAGCTGTCGCGTTTTTTCTCGCCGACATATGCCTGAACCTTTTTCGTGTCAACCTCCATAAGTGTAGGCTCAAGTGCGGAATAATCGACATATGTTCTTTGCGTATTGTAGCCTACAAACGGGTTAAAGGGTGATTGTTGATAAGTGTATTGCGTGTTTGCGGTATAATCCAGCGATGCGCCGCAGTTTTTGCAAAAGCTGTAATCGGGCGCGTTTTCCGTACCGCAACGGGGGCATTTTTTTGTACCGTCGCTCATAAAAACTCTCCTTTACATAAGAAGTCCGGCAAAAAGTGTAGGTAATAATGTGCCGAAATAGGTTGAAATTAAGAAAAGACCAATCGAAATAAAGGGTCTTACGCCGCCTTTTTTTCGGATCTGCTCGTCATCATCCGCATCTAAATCGGCACGGATTTTTTTGATGGTGGAAACCGCGTGGCGGTAGTACAGCCTGTCGCTGAACAATGCGGCGAAAACGCGTATACCGATAAACAGCAGTGCGCCCGCAAGTGTAAATATCAATGTTTGCGGTGTTAAAACGACATCACCGTTTAAAATGCCTTGTACAGAGGTCAAAAAGCTTGCCGAGGTATTACTGCCGAAAGCGTAAAACAGCGGCGTAAACAGCACATAAGCCGCTGCCTCTAAAACAAGGTATAAAATTGCGGCTAAATCCATTTTACGAAAAACCGCCTGTGAATAAGGTGATACAAACGCTGCCCAATTCCAAGAGGTTCGCTTACCCTCGCTTGAAAAGCGTTTAAAAAGGGGTATCAGGCGGTTTGGCATAAACATAACGAATTTTGCAAGGTGTAAAGCCTCTACACCGTCTAATTTTTCGTTTTTATCAACACCGCCCAACGGGTCTGGCAATGCCGCGTTAAGCTGTTCAAATGGGTCTTCCTCGTCATCGGGGTCACCTGTTTTGTTTTTGGTTTTGCCGCAATAAGGGCAAAATTTTGCGTTTTCAGGCAAAGGCTTTTTGCAGTTTTCGCAAATATTTTCTTGCGATTGCGATTGTTGTTCAACCTCGGGGTTATACTCGCGTTCTGTGCCGTGATCCTCCAAAAGCCCGCAATGACCTATTGCATTCCAGCAATCTCTATGGTGCGGTGCGCCGCAATCGGGGCAGTACACGATGTCGTCATCGCTGAAAATGTAACCGCCGCAAATGGGGCACTTTGTTTTTAACTGTTCACTCAAAAGGGTTAATCCTCCGTTGTAAATTTCTTTAAAGAGTTGGAAATGAGTTCGAAATACTCTCTGCCGTAATTATGGTATCTGCCTGCTTTTACAAGGTATTTAAGGCGTTCGCCCTCAATCCAGCGAACCTCGCTTACCTCTTCCTTTTGCAGGGTAAGCGGTTGATTTTTCGAATCTACCTTAACAAACCAAACATCAAGAAAAGAATTGCGCCTGCGCAAACGGCGCGCAAAAAGCAACTGCTCCTCGGTAGCTTTTATGCCGACCTCTTCGCCAAGCTCGCGCATTGCCGCCGCAACCGAGCTTTCGCCCGACACCGCCGAGCCGCCCGTAGCCGCCCATTCACCTGGCATAAGCTTGCGTTGCATAGAGCGCCGCTGTATAAGCAACCGTCCGTCTTTATCAAAAGGCCATATATGCACCACAAGGTGGTATTCACCGTGTGCAAGCCTGTGTTTTCCGCGTATCATATGCCGTCCGGTTTTGTTGCCCGAACGGTCCAATATATCCCATTCCTCCATTGGCGCACCTCCGTTTCAAAAGATATTAAGTATAGATTTAATCGCGCTTTTCGGCAACCTCGCCGCGTTTTTTGTAAATGCTGTTTTCGGGCAAAACACCGCGCACCATAGAAAGGGGGTACACATTTGTATTTTTGCCTATAACCGTACCCGGACAAAGAACACTGCCGCAGCCGACCTCTACATTATCGCCGACGATTGCGCCGATTTTCTTAATTCCCGTTTTGATTTCCTCATCGTCGGATTTTATTACAACCAAGGTTTTGTCGGATTTGACATTAGAGGTTATAGACCCTGCACCAAGGTGAGATTTGTAACCGAGTATCGAGTCGCCGACATAGTTGTAGTGAGGCACCTGCACACCGTCGAAAAGAATGACATTTTTTAGCTCTGTCGAATTACCGACAACCGTGTTTTTACCCACGATTGCACTGCCGCGAATAAATGCGCAGTGACGAACCTCGGCACCGCTGTCGATAATGCAGGGGGCGCCGATAAATGCGGTTTCGGCAACCTTTGCATCGCGTGCAATCCAAACGCCCTCTTTGGGCGAGTAAAACTCATCCTCGGGCAAAAGTGCGCCGAGTGCAAGTATGTAGTCGGAAATTTTCGGCAATACCTGCCAGCCGTAGTCAACGCCGTCAAATATGTCGGCGGCACGCGTGTGCGAAAGGCAAAAAAGCTCGTTAATTTTCGGAATATTCATAATTTCACGCTCCGATAAAGCAAATTGCGCATATTTAACAGTGCGCTTGCGGGATAAGGGATAACTGCCCGTCCCGATATACTGTTATCATTATACCAAATATGCGCCGCTATTACAACCTTTTAGATACAAAAAATAAAAAAATGAGCTGTAAAAAAACTTGCGTTTTTTACAACCCATTTTAAGCGGATAGTTAAAAGGATAAATAACGAGTATTATAAGAGAAAGCAAAGCTTCTGCCAAAAATACCGCGTTGTCGTGTTATACGCCTTTTCGCATTTTTTCGGGGCGCTTTATGCTGTTCCATTTATCATACGCCTCGCGGCTTATGTCAAAGCTTTCGACCAAATCGGTTTTATCGTCTTGAACCGTGAAAATTTCGTAACTGCCGTTATTGTAAACAAAACGGTACTTTTTGCCCTTGCTTTCGCAATCACCCAATGTAAATACAACATCTGACATAGTAACACCACCTTAAAATTACAAAGCCGAATTACAGCCTTGTGCCGATACGCTTTTCTATATACTCGTGAAGCTCCTGCACGCTTTTGTTAAGTGCGGCGGTAAGCTCACTGTCGATAATTCGCATTGCCTGTTCGAGATAGCGCTCCTCGGTAGAGGAAAGCTTTTTGCCCTGAGTGCGCTTTTTCTCGCCCGTGGCACGAATGTGCTTTATTACGCCGAGTGCAACCTCGCTGTCGTATGACAGCAGTGCATCGCGGTAAACTTTTTGTGCCTGTCTTGTGGGTATGTTGTCGAACTGCGTTGTTTCGATAGACGGTATTTTGTCAATAAGCCGCACAGCCTCATCCTCAGACATAACGGGGCGAAGATGTACATTGCCGTCGACGGGTACATATGCCATACCGTTGGAGGAACGGTTTTTCAAGACATAATAAAGGCGCTCTTTGTCGGGTGAACCGTCAAGAGTGGTTATTTGTTCGACAATGCAAACACCGTTATTACCGTAAACTATCAAATCGCCGCAATTAAACACAATATAACCTCAATCAGCATTTTTACTGCTATTATTTTATGTTTATTTTACCATTTTTTTGCCGAAAAGTCAATAAATAATAGGCAAAAAAAGCCCGTGTTATGCATTTTTCGGGCATAACACGGGCGTAAATTCTGTTTATTACGGTTGACCTATTTGTCACCCTTACCGCCTGTAAAACGGTTCATAAGCCAAATTGCCGCAACGATGATAACGGTAACGAGAAAAATACCGAAAAGACCTTTTGCCATCATAGGCAGGGTTGTTAAAAACTGTTCAATATTCATAATTCTTCTCTTCCTTTCTATCGCGGTATAAAGTTGAGTATAAGACCGCCTGCAATAACAGAAGCAATCTGACCCGAAACATTAACGCCGATGGTGTGCATAAGCAGGAAGTTCTGGTTATCCTCGGCAAGACCCATTTTGTGAACGACACGCGCAGACATCGGGAAAGCCGAAATACCTGCGGCACCAATCATAGGATTTATTTTTTTCTTTGAGAAAAGGTTTAAGAGCTTTGCGAACATAACGCCGCCGATTGTGTCGAAAATAAAGGCGAAAAGACCGAGACAGAGTATAACAAGTGTCTGCGGATTGAGGAATGCCTCTGCCTTCATTTTAGAAGCAACGGTAATACCGAGAAGCAGTGTTACAAGATTTGCGAGGTTGTTTTGTGCGGTTTCGGAAAGCGAGTTCAAAACGCCGCACTCTCTTATAAGGTTACCGAACATCAAAAAGCCGATAAGCGCAACCGCACGGGGTGCAAAGATACCCGTTATCATAGTAACAACAATGGGGAACAGAATTCGGGTTAATTTGGAAACGCTCTTTTGCTCGTAAGGCATACGGATAAGGCGTTCCTTTTTGGTGGTGACAAGTTTTATGATAGGCGGCTGAACAATCGGTACAAGCGCCATATACGAATACGCCGCAACGATTATCGCACCAAGATACTGCGTACCGAAATAGTTTGCAACGAAAATAGATGTGGGGCCGTCTGCCGCGCCGATAATTGCGATTGATGCCGCATCCTTAATATCAAAAAACAGCGATGCGATACTTAATGTAAAGAAAATACCGAACTGTGCCGCCGCACCGAAAAGCATAAGCTTTGGGTTTGTAAGCAACGGACCGAAATCAATCATCGCACCGATGCCGATGAATAACAGCAAGGGGAAAAGCTCGTTGGCAATACCTGCACCGAAAAGCAGGTCGATAACGCCCTCCTCCTCGCCTGTGGGGTATGTTTGATTAACCGCGCCGGACATAGGCAGGTTTACAAGAATTGCGCCGAAGCCCATAGGTAAAAGCAACGACGGTTCCATATCTTTTTTAATTGCAAGGTAGATAAGAATTGCGCCGATAATCCACATAACGGGCTGTTGCCAGGTTATGTTTGAAAAATTGCCGAAAATCGCTTCCATTTTTTATAAATTCCCTCCGAAAAAATAGTAACAGAAAAAACTGCAAGGACATTTTAACATTTTAAGGCAACAAAGTCAACTAAAACACAACTAATGTTTTGTATAAATTGACTTTTTAAATAATATATGATAAAATAAACTCGTCTTTTATTGAAAAGGGGATAATAGTATATGTTGGACATTAAATTTTTACGCGAAAATCCTGATATTGTAAAAGAAAATATCAAGAAAAAGTTTCAAGACGAAAAACTGCCGCTGGTTGATGAGGTTATTATGTTAGATGCAGAAAACCGCGCAATTATTCAAGAGGCGGATGCACTGCGTTCAAACCGCAATAAGGTTTCAAAGGGCATCGGCGCGCTTATGGCACAGGGCAAGCGCGAGGAGGCAGAGGCTGAAAAAGAAAAGGTTACCAAGTTTTCGGCAAGACTTGCCGAGTGCGAAAAGCTTGAAACAGAGTATGCCGAGAAAATACGCACAATAATGCTTACTATACCGAACATAATCGACCCCAGCGTTCCCATAGGCGAGGACGACAGCAAAAATGTCGAAATAGAGCGCTTCGGCGAGCCGATTGTGCCAGATTACGAAATACCATATCATACAGATATTTTAGAGTCATTTGACGGTATTGACCTTGCCGCCGCAGGCAGTGTTGCAGGCAACGGCTTTTACTATCTTTGCGGCGATATGGCAAGACTTCATTCGGCTGTTCTTTCATATGCACGCGATTTTATGATTGACCGCGGCTTTACCTATGTTATACCGCCGTATATGATTCGTCGCGGCGTTGTTGACGGCGTTATGAGCTTTGCCGAAATGGACGCTATGATGTATAAAATAGAGGGCGAGGATTTGTACCTCATCGGCACAAGCGAGCATTCTATGATAGGTAAATTCATTAACACCGTAACCCCCGAGGAGCAGTTGCCGAAAATGCTTACAAGCTATTCGCCCTGCTTTAGAAAGGAAAAGGGCGCACACGGTATAGAGGAGCGCGGCATTTACAGAATACACCAGTTTGAAAAGCAAGAAATGATTGTTGTTTGCAAGCCCGAGGAAAGCCCCAAATTCTTTGATATCCTTTGGAAAAACACGGTCGATTTCTTCCGCACGCTTGATATACCCGTACGCACGCTTGAATGCTGCTCGGGCGACCTTGCCGACTTAAAGGTGAAATCGCTTGATGTTGAGGCTTGGTCACCGCGACAGAAAAAGTATTTCGAGGTTGGCTCTTGCTCTAACCTCGGTGATGCGCAGGCAAGACGACTCGGCATAAAGGTACAGGGTGAGGACGGCAAGCGTTACCTTGCACACACCCTTAACAACACCTGTGTTGCTCCGCCGAGAATGTTGATTGCTTTCCTTGAAAACAATTTGCAAGAGGATGGCAGTGTGCTTATTCCCGAAAAGCTTAGAATGTATATGGGCGGCAAGGACAAGCTTGTTCCCGTAAAGAAAAAGTAATATGTAAAAACGCAGGGTGCGGTCGGTTTTCGGCTGTACCCTTTTTTAGCGCAAAAATGGCTCGGAGCAAAAGCCCCAAGCCATTAAAATACGAAAAAATTATCGTGAGTATTTTTTCGGCAATGCCTCGTATGCATCTGCCGCGGTTGCTATTTCGTCGATTACCGCGCGTTCAAACTTGCCTTGGTCGACAAGTGCCGAAATTTCGGGGTCAAGCGGAAGCTTGCACAAAAGCGGCAGTCTCAGTTCGTCTGCAATTGTATCTGCACCCTCGCCGCCGAATACGCGCAGCTTTTTGCCGCAGTCGGGGCATTTGATATAGCTCATATTTTCGGCAATGCCGATAATGGGTATATTCATCATTTTCGCCATATTGTACGCTTTTTTTACAATAAGCGAAACAAGCTCTTGCGGTGAGGTTACTATAACAATACCGTCAAGCGGCAACGACTGAAAAACAGTAAGCGGAACATCACCTGTGCCGGGAGGCATATCAACGAACATATAGTCAAGCTCGCCCCACGCAACATCTGTCCAAAACTGCTTTACCGCGCCTGCAATTACGGGGCCGCGCCATACAACGGGGGTATCTGCCGTTTCAAGCATAAGGTTTACCGACATTACTTTAATACCGTTTGCGGTTTCGGCAGGCAGTATGCCCAGCTCGTTTTGGCGCGCACGGGTGTTTATGCCGAACATTCTCGGTATAGACGGGCCTGTTATATCGGCATCTAAAATACCGACCTTATAACCGCGTCGAGACATTGCAACCGCACTTGCGGCGGTGACAAGCGATTTACCGACGCCGCCCTTGCCACTGACAACGCCTATAACCTTTTTAACACTGCTGAATTGGTTAAGCGGCTCTATAAGGCTTTGCGGCTCTGCGTGGGCAGAACAGGAAGAGCAGTCGCCTGTGCAACCCTCTTGCTTGCCTTGACATTCATTTTGAGTTTCCTGCATTGAAAATTCAAGTCCCTTCTTTTTACATCATTAAAATGTATTATACACCCTTATTCGCTCTTTTTCAAGTGCCGCGGCTGTTTTGTGAAATCGGTTTCTATAACACGGTCACAGCTTTCGGGGGAATATCGCCAATAGTTTATATGCCCGTCGTTGCAAAAATATTTATATTCCTTTCTGCCGCCGCCCGAAAACGCATCTACTATAATAAGCTTTACTTTCATCTTTTCGGGTATAAGGCTTTTTATGTACACGCTTGCCGTCATACCGACCTCTACACCGTTTTTAAGCTCGGCAAGACCTGCGAGGTTCGGCGAAAGCTCGACAAACACGCCGTAGCTTTCTACCGAGCGTACAATTCCCGAAACGGTTTGCCCCTGCGAAAACAGGGCGGCGTTTTGCTCCCAACTGCCCAAAAGCTCTTTTTGCGAAAGGGTAATTCTGCCGTTTTCGTCAATCGCCTTTACCACCGCTTTTATGTCGTCACCTGTCGAAAAGCGGTCGGCAGGGTGCGAAATGCGCGATACGGATATCGCATCAATCGGCAAAAGCGCAACAACACCGCACCCGATATCGCAAAAAGCGCCGAATGGCTCAAGATGGGTTACGCGTGCGCCGATTATGTCACCGACCGAAAGCTTTTCTATATATTCCTTTCGGCATTTTTCCTGTGCCGATTTTCGTGAAAGCCTTGCGCAAAGCTTGCCGTTTTCGTCGGGGATTATTGCGGTTACGGTAAAGCAGACAGGCTTGCCGACACGCGAAATCAGCGCTATATCCTTCACCTTGCCCTCGGTTATGCCTATCGTCCCCTCACTGCGCGGAATAATACCCTTCATACAACCAAGCTCAACTACCAAATTATGGTCGAAATCGCACATAACAGCGCGACCCTCTACAATGCCGCCGCGGTTCATTACCTCGTATAATGATGACGGCGACGAGGTTAAATATCGGTTTTCGACCGTATCAATGCTCCAGCCCTCCGGTAAAAAGTGTTTCATTTGCTTTAATTCTCCCTTTCTTTTGGGCGGCTTGCACCCAACATTGGCGTTTAAGGAATCCATTACCAAACACCTTAAAGAATGATATGAAAAAAAGCAAAAAAATATTCGGGAACTGTGGCTCCCGAATATAGACTTTGATTGTTATGTTATTTTGTGCCGAAAATTCTGTCGCCGGCATCGCCAAGCCCCGGAAGAATGTAAGCGTGGTCGTTAAGGCACCTGTCCTTAGCGGCACAGAAAAGGTCAACATCGGGGTGCGCCTTTACGAAAGCATCGATGCCCTCGGGTGCGGCGATAATGCACATAAATTTAATGCTGTGCGGATTGTGCTTTTTAATGCTTGCAACCGCGTCGATAGCCGAGCCGCCCGTGGCGAGCATTGGGTCAACGACGATAACATCGCGCTCGGGGAGATCCGACGGCAACTTGCAGTAGTAGTCAACAGGCTCGTGAGTGTCGGGGTCGCGGTACATACCTATGTGACCGACCTTTGCGTTGGGCACAAGGCTTAAAACGCCGTCTACCATTCCGAGACCTGCGCGAAGAATGGGTACAAAAGCAAGCTTTCTGCCCGAAACAACCTTTGCGGTGTAGGTTTCCATAGGTGTTTCGATAACCTTATCGGCAAGCGGCAGGTCACGCGTAACCTCGTAACACATAAGCATTGCAACTTCGTTTACAAGCTCGCGAAACTCCTTTGTTCCGGTGTTTTTGTCGCGAAGCACCGAAAGCTTGTGCTGGATAAGCGGATGGTCAAAAATCATAACCTTTCCCATTTTTTAATCCTCCTGTTATATAACCGCGGCAAAATAACTGTATTGCCGCGAAAATTCGATGAAATTTATTTTTCAAGCGCGGTTATCATATCAACACGGCGCTTGTGTCTGCCGCCCTCAAACTCTGTATCAATAAACAAATCGGTCATTTTAAGTGCAATGCCCGCGCCTATTACCCTGCCGCCGAGGCAAAGTATGTTCGCATCGTTGTGGCGGCGTGTAAATTCTGCGGAAAAGGTATCGCTGCACGCGGCGGCGCGTATGCCCTTAATTTTGTTTGCCGCAAGCGACATACCTATACCCGTACCACAGCAAAGTATGCCGAGTCGACAATCACCGTTTGTTATCTTTTCGCAAACCTTTACGGCAATTTCGGGGTAATCTACCGCCTCGCCGTTATGTGTTCCGAGGTCGATAAAATCAATATTCCGTTCCTTTAAGTGTTCGATAATGGCGTTTTTCAGTTCGAAACCGCCGTGGTCACAGCCAAGTGCAATCATTTGGACATAGCCTCCGTTTTCTTTTTAAGTTCTCTTTCGGCTTGCGGTAAGCGTAAATAAATAGGTTGCAGGTCGTTTGCCGAAAGTGTTTCGCCGTCCTTAAAGCTTTGCTCTGCCGCCGCGGCAACAGCGCGCGCCGACTGGTAACGGCAAATTTCCGGACTCAGCAGCAGTCGTTGCTTTATATCCGCGGCATCATAAAACACAGCCGCACCGTCCCCTGCAAGCAGTACCTCGGTGTTGTATTTTGTCGACACCTCTGTTATTTTATCACAAAGAGCCGTTCTTGACAATGCCGTATCTTCCGAAATTCGCATAATTTTTTCACCGTCGCTGAAAAACAGCGCGCAATAGTACTGGTCACAACGGGCATCCATAACCGCCGCAACGGGGCCGCGATAGGGCAGTACACCGTGTGCGATAGCCGAAAGGGTGGAAACACCGACAGTCGGCAGATTTTTCGGTGCCGCAAGTCCTTTAACAAGGCTTATGCCTATTCTGACACCTGTAAACGAGCCTGGACCTGCCGCTATGCAAAGACCGTCGATTTCGGTTATATCCACACCGCAGTCGGCAAGAAGCGCCTCAGTCATAGGCAACAGTGTTTGCGAGTGGGTCACGGCAACATTGCAAAAAAATTCGCCCAGCAATCGCCCGTCACGCATAAGAGCAACAGATGCAGGCTTTGCCGAACATTCAAAAGCAAGATATGTCATATTTCAAGCCCCTTTATATCTATTTTTCGCGGCATATCGCCCGCGCCCTCAAGGGTTATTCGCACCGTGTTTTCGGGCAACGCCGCCTCGATATTTTCAGCCCATTCTATCGCAAGAACCGCGCCCGAGTCAAGCGCATCGAAAAAGCCTGTGGTTTCAAGGTCATCCCAGCCGTTTATACGGTACATATCGAAATGAAACATCGGTATACGACCGCCTGAATATTCGTTGACAATTGCAAATGTGGGCGAAAAGGTTTCGCCGCAAAAGCCAAGTCCCTCGGCAATGCCGCTTATAAGCTGTGTTTTGCCTGCACCGAGGTCGCCGTAAAACGCTAAAACAGTGCCTTGTGACAGTGCCTTGCCTATTCGTATGCCTATATCTACGGTTTCTTTTACACTGTTTGTAACAAATACCAAGCCTGCCACTTCCTTTCTAAGACAGTATAACATAATTTTGTCGTAATTTAAAGTATTACTTGCAGATTTTTAAATAATAATATAT
>CAZIEH010000010.1:0-18733 GCA_964538695.1 uncultured Eubacterium sp.
TGGAAGCATTGGGTATGATTGAAACAAGAGGTCTTGTAGCTGCTATCGAGGCATCTGATGCAATGGTTAAGGCTGCAAATGTCGTTCTCGTCGGTTCGGAAAAAATCGGCAGCGGCTTGGTAAGCGTTATGGTACGCGGCGATGTCGGTGCAGTTAAGTCGGCAGTTGAGGCAGGCGGTGCAGCAGCATCGGCACTCGGCGAGGTTGTCGCAACACATGTTATTCCCCGTCCTCATCAGGATGTTGAAAAGCTTTTGCCTACTCTTAAATAATTATAGGCAAGCAAATAATTAAGCTTTGCCGTGACGGCAGGCTTTAAGCACATTTTCAATTATCTCCTCTCATTACCGCCGTGTCGTTTTTCGGCGCGGCGGAGGAGAGTGCCTTTTAAAAAAATCACAGTTGTTTTTCGCGGCAATTGCCGTACACTAAGTTTGAAAATAATACCGCAGTGCGGTTTAAATATAAATTTTTATAATATGGGTGGTTTCAATGAATATAGACCCCGCAACAGTTGAAAAAATAGTTCGCAGTGTTGTTTCACAAACGGTCGGCGAAAGCAAAAACGCCATTCCGATAGGTGTTTCAAACCGTCACATTCATTTAACACAGGCAGATGTCGAAACACTTTTCGGCACAGGTTATCAGTTGCAAGAGCTTAAGCCCCTTTCACAAAAAGGTCAGTACGCCTGTAAAGAAACGCTTACAATAATCGGCCCGTCAATGAAACCAATTGTCGGTGTGCGTGTGCTCGGTCCCGTCAGAAAAGTGTCACAGGTTGAAATTTCGCGTACCGACTCGTTCACCTTAAAGGTTGCGCCCCCTGTAAGAGAATCGGGCAACATCGCAGGCTCTGCGCCTATCACGATTGTCGGTCCCAAGGGCACGGTAACGCTGAAAGAGGGTTGCATAATCGCCAACCGCCATATTCATATGAGTCCCGAGGACGGCGCGCGTTTCGGTGTCAACGACGGCGACACAGTTACAATAGATTTGAACGGCGCAAGACGAACAACCTTTTATGATGTTCAGGTAAGGGTGCATAAGGACTTTTGCCTTGAAATGCATATCGATACAGATGATGCAAACGCCGCAGGTGTAAGCGGTAAGGATAAAGCGATAATTCGCAAATAGTGTAGGAGTGTGTAGTGTATGTTAATGGGTAAGGTTGTCGGCAATATCGTGTCAACAAGGAAGCACGAGGGGATTGTCGGCTCGAAAATACTTGAAATTCAGTTAATCGAAAACGGTGCCGCCGCCAATAAGTTTATTATCGCGGTAGACCACGGCATCGGCGCGGGTATAGGCGAAACCGTGCTTGTTACAACAGGCAGTGGCGCAAGGCTTGCCTTGCAAAATGAGCAAACACCCGTTGATGCGGTTGTTGTCGGAATAGTCGATTAGTTTTATATCAGCAAGGGAGATTGATACCGTGACTTTAGCAGAGCTTAAAAAAACAGTTGCCGATGCCGGCGTTGTCGGTGCAGGCGGCGCGGGTTTTCCTGCGGCATTTAAGTATACCGAGGATGCAGATACCTTGGTAATAAATGCGGCAGAGTGCGAACCGCTGTTGTATACAGATTTTTACATAATGAAACGCGAAATGGCAAAGGTTGTCGGCGCGGCAGAGCTTATAATGGATACCTGCAAAATGACAAAGGGTTATCTTTCACTTAAACAGCACACTGCCGAGCGTTTACAGCTTACCGAGGGTCAAAAAATCGGTAACCGCCTTTTTGTAAAGGTTTTGCCGAATGTTTACCCGATGGGCGACGAAATCGTGCTTATTTACGAAACTACGGGCAAGGTTATAACGCCAGGTGCGTTGCCGATAACAGCAGGCATTATAGTAAACAATGTCGAAACACTGTATAATGTTTACTGCGCCGCATACGGCGGTGCGCCCGTTACCGAAAAGTGGCTTACCATTGGCGGTAACACAACCAAGGGTTGCGTTTTGAAAGCACCTGTCGGTACAAGAGTTGCCGATTTGTTTTCCTCCCTCGGCGTAACCGTACCCGACGGTAATGTGGTTATCGACGGCGGCCCTGCAATGGGTAATATAATTAACCCACACACGGCGGTTATAACAAAAACAACAAAATCTTTGCTTATTCTTCCCGAAACAATACCTGCGGTTTACCAAAAGCAAATGTCGCAGGAAACGGGTCTTAAACGCGCATCGTCGGCGTGCTGTTCTTGCACAAGATGTACCGATATGTGTCCGCGCGGCTTGCTTGGTTTTCCGCTTGAGCCGCACAAAATCATTCGTGCCGCACAGGCTGGCGATATTGACCCACAGCTTTACGCCAATGCACAGCTTTGTTGCGCGTGCGGCGTGTGCGAAATCGTGGCTTGCTGTAACGGTATAAGCCCCAAAAAGGTTTACGGTATGGTAAAGGGTCTTATGGCGAAAAACAAGGTTCGTTACCAGCACAAGGGTGCCGCGCCGACACCGAGTTCTGACAGAAAGTACCGTATGCTTCCGTCGGACAGGTTTATGCAGCTTCTCGGCGTAACCAAGTTTGACAAGGGCGTGCCCGATTTTGTAAACGAGCTGTCACTTAAACAGGAAAGTGTAGAGCTTTCTGTTAAACAGCATGTCGGCGCACCTGCAATCGCGTGTGTTAAAGCAGGCGACTTTGTATGCGCAGGCGATGTCATCGCGAAAGCGGCTGACGGCATTTCGGCAAATATTCATTCTTCAATCGACGGCAAGGTCATTTCGGCCGGTGACCGTTCGATTGTAGTCGGTAATTAAGGAGAATGACTTATGATATATTCAGTAGGTGTAGTTGAATTAAAAAGTATTGCAAAGGGTATCGAGGCAACTGATGATGCATTAAAATCGGCAGGTATACGCCTTGTTACCGCGCACACTGCGTGCCCGGGTAAATATGAAATTATTTTAACGGGCGAGCTTGCCGATGTGCAAACAGCGGTCGACCGCATTAAAAGCCGCTATTCCTCGGGTGTTATCGATGCGGTAATGCTCGGCAGAATTGAGGAAAGCGTTGTTTATGCGCTCCTCGGCAGTAACGAAACACATCGCCGCGAGGCTATCGGTATAGTAGAAACCTACTCTGCCGCAAGTGCAATAAAGGCGGCGGATACAGCGGTAAAAACCGCCGATGTCGAAATCTACGATATGCGCATTTCTCGCGGTCAGGGCGGTAAAGGTGTTGTTATCTTTACAGGTCATGTCAGCGATGTCACCGCCGCGGTAGAGTCAGGCTCGCGCTATGCCGCCGATCAGGGTCTTTTGCACGGCAGCTCTGTCCTTGCAAATCCGCACCCCGATGTTTGGGAGCATTTGTAAGCCTTAGCTTTTTGACTTGCAGACCGAAAAAATCAGCCCACTTGCGGTTAAGATACAGCTAAGAAATGTACAGTATAGCCATTTTTACGGTTATACTGTATTTTTTTGTGCAGAAACTACTTGTAATTATTGTTTTTCTATGCTACAATTTAATTAACTAAACGGTCATTGAGATGTAGTATCATTTTCAGTCTGCGCGGCAGTTATAACTTTGTCGCAGTTTGCGGCAAAGTACGGCATATAACGGTGCGGAATAATGCATATTATGACCGAATAAGAATAAACAAACCACTGTAAGGGGAGAATGTATTTATGAAAAAACGGCTTTTAAGCATTGCAATCACACTGTGTATGGTCGTGGGGCTTTTTGTGCCTGCATCGGCAAACACCGTGTCGTCGGGTATGGCGCAGGTGATTGTCGGTGACTTCACTTTAACCACAACCGACAAAGACGGTCTTTTGCAAAATACCGATTACAGATATGCAAATAATACTTTAACTGTATTGTCGGCAAAGTCTGTTACAATAAGCGGTAAAACACAAAGCGACCGTATCGAGGTTGCCGACGGTGTCAATGCCGATATCACCCTTTCGGGGGTCGAAATAGATGCATCGGCAAATAATACTGCCGCATTTAAAATTGCCGACAACAGCAGCGGTAATGTAACCGTAACCCTTGCGGCAGGCACACAAAACAAGCTTGTCGGTGGTGCAGATGCCGCAGGCTTGCAAAAAAACGGCGCATACACCGCGGAACTCGGTACGCTTACAATTTGCGGTAAAGGCGAGTTAAACAGCGAAGCTTATTTTAACGAATCATTGGGAACTAATGGTGATGGCGCAGGAATCGGCGGCGGTTATAATGCGTCGACCGCCAATATTGTTATAACCGACGGAACGGTAAAAGCAACAGGTGGTTATGGTGCAGGAATCGGTGGTGGTGAAAATGGCTCAGCCGAAAATATAACAATAAGCGGCGGCAATATAACCGCAAAATCCAAAAGTAGTGGTGCAGGAATCGGTGGTGGTGAAAATGGCTCAGCCGAAAATATAACAATAAGCGGCGGCAGAGTTTTTGCAAACGCAAATATCGGCGCAGGAATCGGCGGTGGCAGAGGAGTTAATATTAACACACACGGTGAAAATATAACGATTTCGGCTGGTGTTGTTACAGCTATAAGCAATAGTGGCGCAGGAATCGGTGGCGGTGGAAGTCAAAACGATAATGCCGGAAGTGGTAAAAACATAAGTCTTACGGGCGGCGGTATTACCGCAGAAAGCACATACGGCGCAGGTATCGGCGGTGGTAGTGGACTTAACACCGCGGGAACAGGCGAAAATATTGTTATAAAAACGGCATCGGTTAAGGTAAAAAGTACCGAGGCAAATGCAATCGGCGGCGGATATTTTTCCAAAAGCGGCGGCAAGGGTGCTGCCGTAACACCGATCGACGGCACATTGCCCGTTTTCTTGGTAAGCTTGTCGGAAATTGTCGAAAACCGCGCAAGCATAACCGTCGACGGTGTTGAATACCCCACAACGCACGATACTGAGAAAAAGGCATATATTTATATCGCCGCAGGCTATCACGAAATAGCGGTCAAGGAAACTACTGACGGCGCTGTTGATAAAGCTGTTTATTATATGGATTTAAACGGTACACTTACAAAGTCACCGCAACCCACAAAAACAGTCACAGGCGGCTTTACGGTATATGGCGACACCACGGCGTATACATATGACGAGGCAGGCGGTCTTTTAAAAATAAACAGCGAAAAGCCGGTTATGGTGAAAAACACATCCGGTTTAACCGCCGAAACCTCGCATACTATCGAGGTGGCAGACGGCGTTAATGCCAATGTTTCGTTGGCAGGGGTAAATATAAGCGGTAGCACAGCCGCCTTTAAAATTGCAGACGACAGCACGGGCGTTGTCACGGTAACGCTTATGAACGGTACCGAAAATAAGCTGAACGGCGGTAGAGTTTATGCGGCTTTGCAAAAAAACGGTACAAACGGAAAGCTTGTTATACGCGGTGGCGGCTCTTTAACCGCAACCACTAACGATTTTGAGAATAATAGTGCCGCCGCAATAGGCAGTGCGTGGAATAATTCGGCAGGCGGTATAGTAATAGAGGGCGGCAATATTAAAGCAGTCAGCGTTTACGGCGCAGGTATAGGCGGCGGCGGTAATGATAAAAGAACCGGAGGAAAAGTATCGGACATTGTATTTGCAGGCGGTACAATTCACGCCGAAAGCACCTACGGTGCGGCTATCGGCAGTGGACGATCTGATGGAAAAAGTCACCCTGTATCCGATATATCTATAATCAACAGTGCTGTTTATGCCAAAAGTAAAGAGGGTGTTGGCATAGGCTCCGGTAATGCAGAGGGTCAAATTGGCGACGTAGGGAAAATTACTATAATCGACAGTGCTGTATCGGCAATAAGCGAAAATTCCGAGCTTTGCGGAATCGATGCAGGAAAAGTAGAAATGGGATCATACGGGGGTAATCCCGGAATTATCAATGTAAGCGGCAGCTCGCTTATTATCAGCAAAGAACGGGATGTTTTTGATGCCACTCTCACATGGACATGGGTAAAACTTTACAAGGCGGTTATTGAAAACCCGAAGAACGAAAGTGTAACAATAGACGGCAAGACTTGGCGACCTGTCAACCACAAGGCGGTTGACGGTAACGATACAAACCTGTACGCTTATCTGCCTTTGACAAGTGCCAAGTATACAGAGGTTTGCGTGGGCGACTTTGTCACACCGTATTTCTTTAATTCGACAACAAGCGTTTTCGAGCCAAAACGCGCAGTTCTGCTGTCTGCAACGGGGACTGAAAAGGGTTATTACGAAACACTGCAGGAGGCAATAGATGCGGCACAAAACGGCGAAACGGTAAAGCTTATTGCAGACACCGTTATCGACAAACCTCTTGTTATTGAAAAGAATATAACACTTGACCTTGACGGTAATGTTTTAAAATACGAAAATGAAAAAAAAGCAGACAGGGCTATCGAGGTTGAAGGCGGCAACCTTACATTAACCGACAGTAACACGCACAATGCAAGACACCGCTTTACACCCAACGCAGACGGTTTGTGGGTTTTAGATGAAAAAGACGGAACAAAAACCGTAACAGGCGGCGTCATTACAGGCGCGACAAATTCGGGTATATTTATAGGAAGAGATTCTACCGCAACTATGCATAGCGGCAATATCGTCGGTTGCAGTGCAGATGTTGGTGGTGGTTTATTTATAGCCGATGGCAAAGCATCTTTTACTATGAACGGTGGCAGTATATTGGGGTGTATGGTATTTTCCACAGATGATGCATACGGCGGAGGCGTTATGAATAATGGGTCGTTTACAATGAACGGCAACAGCAGTATTGAGGAATGTGGTTCTCGTGCTCTTATGCAGAGTTCTGCTGGCGGTATTAAGAATAATGGGTCGTTTACAATGAACGGCAACAGTTCAATAAAAAACTGTTTTGCATCAATAGCCAGCGCTTTATCTAATACTCAAGGTGAATTTACAATGAACGGCGGAAGCATAACAGGTTGCTCGGCTAATGCAATTTATAACAACGGTGTTGCACATCTTAAAGGAATAACGCTTGACTGTGATTTTTTAAATAATGAGGACGGCATTGTAAGCGACGGCACTTTCAGCGGTAGTTTCACTAATGATTGCGGTACAGTAAACGGCGGTACTTTTGATTGTGATGTTATCAATAAAGGAAAAATTAATGACAATGGCTCTCAAGTAGGTATTATAACCGGCGGCACATTCAACGGCACCGTAACGAACGAGGGTGAAATATCAGGTGGTACTTTCGGCGGCAGTGTGGAAAACAAATTATTCACAATTCCCAATCGCACACCCGAAACAATGGGTACAGGACTTATCAGCGGCGGTACATTCGGTGCCGCGGTAACAAACAAGGGCAGAATTTCGGGCGGCATTTTCTACGGTGGCTTAACCCACAGCGGCGACAGTGCAAAAATTGTCGAAACAGCACATTCCATTACTTTTAAAAACGGCACAAGTAATCACGCCATAGAAATTCTTGACAATAATGCCGTGTCCTACGCACCAAAGCCTGTCACAAAAACAAATTGGACTTTCAACGGCTGGCTTAACGGCACGGCTGCGTACAGCTTCGGCAGTGCTATTGACACCGATTTGGTGCTGTCGGCAAGCCTGTCGCATAACGCAAACGCCCATAAAGACGAAACGCCAAAAGACCACAAGTGCGATGATTGCGGCAAAATACTCGACTCTTGCTACGGCGGTACAGCCAACTGCTTAAAGGGCAAAATTTGCACCTGGTGCGGTACAGAGTATACACAGCCCGACACAACAAATCACGCCGACGGTTGTGTTTTGCAGTGGACGGTCAAAACCGCAACACAGCACAAGCAAATTCACACCTTTTGCCAAACGGTAGAGGTTGCACTTTCGGCACATAACTTTATAAACGGCGTTTGCGACGACTGCGACTATGAAAGACTGCATACCGTCAGCTTTAACACAAACGGCGGCAGTACCCCCGTTGCCGACAAAACCAATGTAAAGTGGTCTGATAAGGTTCTTGAAAATATTGCAGAACCTGTCTACGGCAAGCAGGGCTACTACTTTAAGGGGTGGAAATGCGGCGATAAGACGGTAACAGCAGACACAACCTACGGCGAGCTTGCAGGTCAAAACGACCTTTCCGTAACCCTTAAAGCGCAGTGGTTGGATATCCAAAACCCGACGGGCGAAATAAAAATAGGTAACAATTCGTGGAAATCGTTACTGAACAATATTACATTCGGTCTGTTCTTTAAAGACACACAGTCGGTAACGATTACCGCCACCGATAACAGCGAGAAAACGGTCAAAACCGAATATTTTGTAAGCAACGAACAGCTTACCTTGGCACAGCTTAACAGTGCAACATTCACGCTTTATAACTCGGGCTTTAGTATTGCACCGAATACAAAGTTAATAATTTACGCAAGGCTTACCGACAGTACGGGTAACATTGCGTACATCAGCTCAAACGGTATCGTTTTAGACGACATTGCGCCAGTTGTTTCTGGTATAGAAAACGACAAGATATATTGCAAGCCGCAAACAGTTACCGTAAGCGATGATAACGCTTTAACCGTTTCGGTAAACGGCAACGCGGTAACGCCCGAAAACGGCACATTCACTTTATCGGTCGGCAGTCAAACCGTTGTTGTAACCGATGCCTCCGGGAATTCGGTAACCTATACCGTAACCATTAACGACGGTCACAGCGGTGGCAAGGCTACCTGCACAAAAAAGGCGGTTTGCGGTGTCTGCGGCGTGGAATACGGCAGTGTTGACAGCAAAAATCACAGCTTAGAGCATACAGGTGAAAAGGCAGCAACTGCCACCCAAACGGGCAATATCGAATATTGGCATTGTACAGCGTGTGACGGCGTTTTTGCAGACGAAAGCTGCACAACTGCGGTTTCGCTTTCCGACACTGTTGTCGCAAAGCTTGCACCTGAAATAATCGAGGGTGTGGGGCAAACCGTTACGGCTGACGGTACAAAATCGCTTACATTCCGTTCAAATGCCGCGTTCGAGGATTTTGTAGGTGTAGAGGTTGACGGCGAAACGCTTGCCGAAAAGCACTATACCGCAAAATCGGGCAGTACGGTGGTTACACTTAAAGCAGAGTATCTTGCCACACTTTCGGCAGGCGAACACGAAATAAGCATAGTTTCCACAACGGGCAGGGCGACAACCGCATTTACGGTAAATGCGAAAGCAGAGGCACCTAAAGTCGATAAGCCTACTGCAAAAGCAGATAAGCCCACTTCACCCAAAACAGGCGAAACACCTTTAAGCACAGTGTGGCTTGCCGTGCTGTTGCTAAGCGGTAATTTACTTATAATCACGGGCGTTTTTGCGAAAAAGAAAAGGCGTAGTGCAGAATAAAGCCTGAATTACATCTAAAAGTCCTCTGTCGGTTTCCCGATAGAGGGCTTTTTTGCCGTTAGCCCTTTTCTTTTGCCCTGCGGTTTGGTATAATTATTGTAACAACTAATTTTTAATGGGGTTTCAAAATGAGGTTTGTTCATCTTTCGGATTTGCATATCGGCAAGCGCGTAAACGAGACTTCAATGCTTGCCGACCAGTGCTTTGTTTTAGATACGGTTTTGCAAAATATAGACAGCCGCGGTGTCGATACCGTTTTCATCGCAGGCGATATTTACGACAAGCCCGTACCGTCGGCAGAGGCGGTTGCGGTTTTCGACGACTTTTTAACACAGCTTGCAAAGCGAAATTTGACGGTGTTTATCATAAGCGGCAATCACGACTCGGCAGAGCGTATTGCTTTCGGAAGTGAAATTTTCAGCCGCGGCGGCATTTACACCGCAGGCGCGTTTTCGGGCAAGCTTAAAAAGGTTACGCTCAGTGACGAGTTTGGCGATATCGAGGTCGTCTTAATGCCGTATTTAAAGCCGTTTGCCGTTCGAGAGGCTCTCGGTGACGAAACGGTCGAAAGCTATAATGACGCTGTTCGCACCGCACTTGCGACGGCAGAGCCGCCCACAGCGACTCGGCGCATTGTTTTGGCGCACCAGTTTGTTACGGGCGCAACCCTTTCGGAATCGGAAAGCATTTCTGTCGGCGGTGTCGATATGATAGATGCCGCGCTTTTTGACGGCTTCTGCTATGCCGCCTTGGGGCATATTCACCGCCCGCAGTGTATTTCACGAAAAGAGGTGCGCTATTGCGGCACACTGCTTAAATACAATGTCGGTGAATGTTCGCAGAAAAAGACGATAACCTTCGGCAGTATCGACGGCGACGGCAATGTGAAAATAGACGAGGTTGCAGTTTCGCCCGTTCGTGATATGCGCACACTTGTCGGCGATTACGACACCCTTATGTCGCGTAATTTTTATTCAAAGCAAAAAACAGACGATTATTTATATATCACTTTAACCGACAAGCTTGAAATTCCCGATGCGGTGGCAAAGCTTAAAACCGTGTATCCGAATATTATGCAGGTGGTTTATTCGGCAGACAATTTCCGCGAAACCGAGCTGTCTGTGCATAACGATATCGAAAAAATATCGCCGTTTGGGCTTTTTAACGACTTTTTTACCGAGCGTAACGGGTTTGATATGACCGAAGGGCAAAAATTGCTTTTAAAAACCGTTGTCGATGAAATTTGGGGGGATGAGCAGTGAGACCTAAGCTTTTGAAAATCTCCGCTTTCGGGCCGTTTGCAGGCGAGGTCTCGGTTGATTTCGCAAGGCTCGGCAACAGCGGTATATATCTTGTAACGGGCGACACGGGTGCAGGCAAAACCACACTTTTCGACAGTATTGCATATGCACTTTACGGGCAGGTCAGCGGCAGTACGCGCGACGAAACCGCACTGCGCTGTAAATACGCCGAAAAGGAAACCCCCTCGTTTGTAGAGCTGACCTTTACCTATCGCGGTCAGGATTATTTTATACGCCGTACACCGCGCTATTTGCGACCCTCGCGCCGCGGCGACAAAACGGTCGAGGAAAAGCCAAGTGCTTGTTTAAAAATGCCGAACGGCGAAATTCGTGAGGGCGTTGCAGAGGTAAATGCCGCGGTGGTTGAGCTTATAGGACTTACAAAGCTTCAGTTTTCGCAAATTGCTATGATTGCACAGGGCGAATTTTTGCGACTTCTTAATGCTGATACTAAGGAGCGAATGGAAATTTTCAGGGGCTTGTTTGCTACCGATAAGTACGAAAAGCTTACCGAGCAATTGTCCCTGCGCTATTCCGAGCTTAAAAAGCGGTATGACGAGCAAATTTTGCGGCTTAAACATATTTGCGGCGAAATTGAGCCGAACGAGTCTGATAACGAGCTGCTTGCCGCTTTTATTGCAGATGACGGAGTACCCGAGGCGGCTATTGTGTCGGAAATTGTCGAAAGAGCTGTTAATGCCGATGACAAAAAATCAGCCGAGCTGACCGAAAAAATCACGAAAATCGCGGTGGAAATCGAAGAAACGCTAAAGCTGCACGAAAAAGCCGTACAGCAGGCAGAGCTTTTAAAACAGCGTGGTGAAAGGCAAGCAAAGCTATGCATCCTTAACGGTGATTTACAACGCCTTTCGGCAGAGTATGGGCAGTCAGCCGAAAAAGACGGAGAACTTGACGAGCTTTCAAAATTCGGCGTAAGGCTTGCGGTGGATTATCCGCTGTATGACGAGCTTGACTCTTTACAAGCTACCGCGTTGGCAGACGAAAATACCGTGGCTGGGCTTAAAGCCGCGGTAGACACAACCCTTGCCGAGCAGGAACGCCTGCGCGAGCAACAGCGCCTTGGTGAACATCGCAGAGAGGAACTGCGCGAGGTTCCGCTGAAAAAAGAAAAAATTAAAGCCGAATTTGTCGCAGAGGGCGCGCGCCTTGAAAAAATAAAAGCCGTGCTTATAAAATGCGACGAATATGACGAGGCACTTGCCGCGGCGGCTACGGCGCAAAACGATTATCTTGCGGCACAGCGCGAGTACGATGCGGCGGCATCGCGGCATTTGGCGGCGCAAAAGGCGTATTACGATTCGCAAGCTGGCATTTTGGCACAACGCCTGACAAACGGCGAGCCTTGCCCCGTATGCGGCTCTACTACACACCCGTCGCCCACGCCGCTTGCCGAAAATGCGGTGACCGAGCAGGAATTGCAGCTTATCGAAAAGCAGTGCAAGTCTAAAGAGGCGGCAATGGGTGAACGCTCAAAAACCTCGCACAAGGCGACCGGCAGACTTTCACAGGTCGAAAAAGAGCTGTTGTCATCTGCCGCCGAGCTGTCAGAGCAACGCGAAATAGCCGAAATTCGTGCGGCTTTCACCACTCTTTGCAAGCAGTGTGAAAATGTGCGAAAAGAGCTTCGCACCGCCGCCGAAAGGCTTAATCCCGAGGTTGTAGAGCTTGAACAGCTTGAACAGCAGTCGAAAGCCGATTCGGAAAAGCTACCCATACTCGGTGCGAAATACGAAAATGCCATAAAGGAATACACCGCCGCAGAAACAAGTCTTTCGTCAAAAAAGGCACGCATAGGCGAATTGCTTAAAATTCTGCCGTTCGAAAACAAGGCGGCGGCACAAAAACGCGTTGATGAAATAAATCTCGAGGTTGCGGCACATAACACAAAAAAGCAAAGCCTGCAAGCGGCTGTGCAAGACTGTAAAAAAGACCTCGACGAGCTTTCGGGCGAGTTAAAGGCAATAGAAAAATCAATTGATGCCGAATTTACCTTGAGTGTGGCAGAGCTTTCGACAAAGATAGATGCACTTAAATCAGAAAAGGCACAGCTTGACGGGCAGTTCGGCGCGACAAGCTTGCGACTGCAAAGAAACAGAAAGCAGAAATCGGCATTTAAAGCGTCTGCGGAAATGCTTGCGAAAATCGAAAGCGATATCGCCGTGGTAAAGCCCCTTGCCGATACGGCAGGCGGCAAGCTTGGCGGTAAAGAACGCTTTATGCTTGAAACCTATGTGCAAACGGCGTATTTCGACAGAATTTTGCGCCGCGCCAATATTCGGCTGATTGTTATGAGTGGCGGCAGATACGAGCTTCGCCGCCGTCAAGAGGCGCAGGATAAACGCCAGCGAATAGGGTTAGAGCTTGACATTGTCGACCACTACGGCAACGAAACTCTGCGCAGTGTAAAAACACTGTCGGGCGGCGAGTCGTTTCAGGCATCCTTGGCACTTGCACTCGGGCTTTCCGACGAGGTGCAGTCCTCCTGCGGCGGCATAAGCCTCGATACTATGTTTATCGACGAGGGCTTCGGCGCACTTGACGAAAATGCGCTTTATCAGGCGGTGCAAACGCTTGAAAAGCTCGGCAACAGTAACAAGCTGATTGGTGTAATTTCCCACATCGGCTCGCTAAAAGCTATGCTTACACGACAGATTGTCGTTACAAAAAACAAAAACGGCAGTACTGTTAGGGTCGAAATTTAGTGTAAATGCTTGTTTTAGTGCATAATTTGTGATAGAATAATATAAATATTCGTATGGGGTGATTAGGTGAGCTACAAACGCTGGATAATAAATAATACCGACTGTTCAAATTCCGAGCTGTGCGAAATACTCGGCTTAGACAGCGTTGTGGCGCAAATTGCCGAAAGCCGAGGTCTTAACGATTGCGACAGCTTTGAAAGCTTTGCATTTGCCGACCCGTACGATTTTTGTGACCCTTTCAGCATAAAGGATATGGAAAAGGCGACAAAAACCATTTATAATGCGGTTGCAAACCACGAAAAAATCACCGTTTTCGGCGATTACGATTGTGACGGCGTTACATCTACCGCGCTTTTATATTCCTATTTGCGGACACTTACGGATAATGTTGATTACTATATTCCCGACCGTTTAAGCGAGGGATACGGTATGAATTGCGATGCTGTTGCGGCACTTTGCAACAGTGGAACAAAGCTTATAATAACTGTCGATAACGGTATTTCGGCAATAGAAGAAATATCCTTGGCAAACCGTTTCGGTATGACTGTCGTTGTTACCGACCACCATTTAATAGGCGACGAATTACCGCCTGCCGCCGCGGTTGTAGACCCACACCGTGACGACGATAAAAGCGAATACAGCGACCTGTGCGGTTGCGGCGTTGCGTATATGCTTGTGTATGCGCTGAATGTGGCGTTCAACGGTAACAGAAACGAAACGGAAATTATGAAAAGGTACGGCGCACTTGCCGCTGTCGGCACTGTGGGTGATGTTGTACCGCTTGTCGGTATAAATCGCCGCATATGTGCTTTGGGCTTTGATACTGCCGTTGCCGAAATGCCCGTCGGCTTAAAGGCACTTATGACGGTTACCGATTGCGCACAGCCCATAACGGCAGAGGCGGTGTCGTTTAAGCTGGCACCCTGCATAAACGCCGCTGGCAGAATGGGTGACAGCAAGCGCGCGGTAAGACTTTTACTTTGTGATGATGACGAGCAGGCAAATGTGCTTGCGACAGAGCTTTTGGAGGAAAACAATAAAAGAAAACTGCTTTGCGACACTGTTTTTAACGAGGCTGTCGCGGCTATTGAAAATGAACAGCTTAACCACGACCGCGTTATAGTTGTCGCAGGCAAAAATTGGCATTTCGGCGTTGTCGGTATAGTGGCGGCAAGAATTTGCGAAAAATATTTAAGACCTTGTATACTTTTGTCCGAAAGCGACGGTGTATTGCACGGCTCGGGCAGAAGTATTGTCGGATTTTCGCTTTTTGCGGCTCTTTGCCACGCCGCAGATACCACGGTTACCTTCGGCGGTCACGAAATGGCGGCAGGTGTTACGGTCGAAAAAGAACGACTTGCAGATTTCAGAAAAGCAATTTGCTCTTTTACCGACAAGCGTGTTTTACCGCAAACTGTTATAGATGCACTTCCCTCTGCAAAGGAGATAGGCATCGGGCTTTTTGATGAGCTTTCGGTTTTCGAACCGTACGGCGCAGGCAACCCCAAGCCTGTTTTTGCGATGCTCGGCGCGGTTATCGATCGTATACATTCCTTAAAAAACGGAAAGTTTGTAAAGCTTGAGTTGCTTTATGAAGACATGCCATTTAAGGCACTTGTATTTAAAGAGGGTATTCGCAATTTTCCTTTTGTCAGCGGCGACAGGGTGGATATTGCATATTATTTATCGGCTGATTCGTATAATGAGGGCGAGGTTGTTTTGTCGGTGGTGGATTATCGACCGAGTGACCTTGCAGATGAAAAATATTTTTCTTCGCTTAACGCATACGAAAATTTTTGCGAGGGAACCGCAAGCCCCGACGAGGCGGCAGAGCTTTTACCCACGCGTGATGATTTTGTGGCGGTTTATACATATCTTTGCGAAAGAACGGCAAAGAAAACAGTTGACGGTGCTGTGGCACACATAAAAAATCTTTCGGCAGGTAAAATATCGGTTATTGCCGACAGCCTTTTACAGCTTGGGCTTGTTACCGAGGAGGACGGTGTGTTCACGGCGGTAAAGGGTGCCAAAAAGACATCGGTAGACGAGGCACCGTCGGTTAAAAAATTACAAAGCATAAGGATGGCGAGCGTGATTGAATAATTTTGCAAAGCTTGAAAGGCTTATGGCGAAACAGGGTTCAAAATATAATATTGATGATATTCGACGCGCGTACGAATTTTGCAAAGAAGCGCACGGCGATCAAAAGCGACTGTCGGGCGAGCCTTTTTATATGCACCCGTTTTCGGTTGCGTGCATTTTGGTCGAGCTTGGTATGGACTCGGAATCGATAGAGGCGGCGCTTTTACATGATGTTGTAGAGGATACTTCGGTTTCGTTAGAGCAGGTAACTTCCGATTTCGGCGCGAATGTTGCCGAGCTTGTTGACGGTGTAACCAAATTCGGCAAAATGCCGCGTGTTACTAAGGAACAGCAGCTTAACGAAAATGTCAGAAAAATGATGATGGCGATGGCAAAGGATATTCGCGTTATCATAATAAAGCTTGCTGACAGGCTTCACAATATGCGAACAATCGACGCGCAAACACCTGAAAAGCAGCTGCAAAAATCGGTCGAAACGCTTGAAATTTACGCACCTATTGCGCACAGACTCGGTATCAGCGCGGTTAAAGAGGAGCTTGAGGATATTTCTATCGCTCACCTTGACCCGATTGCTTACCACGAAATCGAGCAACAGCTTGACTCGCACAAAAGCCACCGCGAGCAGTTCTTGAAAACAATAAGCGAAAAAATAGAAAACCATGTTAAGCAGTATGTGCCGAATATAGCGCTTACGGGCAGGGTTAAATCTATTTACGGCATTTACCGAAAAATGTATATGCAGGGCAAAAGCTTTGACGAAATTTACGATATTTACGCCGTGCGAATTATAACCGATACGGTTGCAGACTGCTACAACATTCTCGGCGTGGTACACGATATGTTTCAGCCTATACCCGGTAGATTTAAGGACTATATTTCAATGCCGAAGCCGAATATGTATCAGTCACTTCATACCACTGTTGTAGGCAGAGAGGCACTGCCTTTTGAGGTGCAAATTCGCACTTGGGAAATGCACCACACGGCAGAGTACGGTATTGCGGCGCATTGGAAGTATAAAGAGGGCGTTCAGTCAAACGATACCAAGCTTGAGGAACGCCTTGGTTGGATTAGGCGCATTTTGGATACACAGCGCGATGCCGACGATTCCGAAGATATTGTTCAAACTATAAAGAACGACCTGTCGCAAGAGGATGTTTTTGCGGTAACGCCCAAAGGCGATGTTATAAATTTGCCCGTCGGCTCTACCGTAATCGACTTTGCCTATGCCATTCATACCGCTGTCGGTCAAAGAATGGTGGGTGCAAAGGTTGACGGCAAAATAGTACCGCTTAGTCACACCATAAATATGGGCGAGATTGTCGAAATTTTAACCACTAATCAGGCAGGTCACGGTCCAAGCCGTGATTGGCTGAATATAGCAAAAACAAGTCAAGCGAGAAGTAAAATTCGCTCTTGGTTTAAAAAGGAACGCCGCGAGGAAAATATAGAAACGGGCAAGGCGGAAATAGAGCGCGAGTTTTCGCGTAACGGCATTAAGCTTTCCGACGAGGATATGGATGAGTTTATTACCGACATCGCACATCGCCAAAATTGTCCCAATTCAGATGATTTTTACGCCGCACTGGGTTTCGGTGGCTTACAGCTTTCAAGAATGATGCCCCGTATAAAAGAGGACTACAACAGAAAGTATAAAGAGCGCGAAACCGTAACCTTGGACGAAATTGTAACCGAAACAAAACGCTCGGTTTCAAATGACGGTGTATATGTCGAGGGCATAGATAACTGCCTTATAAAGCTTTCACGCTGTTGTGACCCTATACCCGGTGACGAAATTATCGGATTTATAACAAGGGGACACGGTGTTTCCATTCACAAGTGCGACTGCTGTAATGTTCCGCGCGATATATCTGCTTGTGAAGAACCCGACCGTTGGGTAAAGGCAGGCTGGGCAAAGGGTAAAAGCAATTACTTTAAGTGCAATTTGCGACTAAGCTGTGTTGACAGACCGACACTGCTTGCCGATATATCGTTGGCAATTGCGGGTATGCGTATTCCACTACATTCGGTTAATGCACGCTCTACACCTAACGGTGGCAGTGCAATTGATATTACCGTCGGTGCAGAGGGTGTAGAGCATATTAAAAGCATTTGCAAGCGGCTTGAAAAAATTAACGGTGTTTTGCAAATAGACCGTGTAGGTATGTAGTGTGACGGTTTTGATTTAGGAGTGAAATAATGAAAGCTGTTGTTCAAAGAGTATCGTCGGCAACCGTTACCGTCGGCGATGAAACAGTCGGAAAAATAGATAAGGGACTTTTCATACTTGTCGGTGTAACCGAGAGTGACACCACCGCCGAGGCAGAGCTGCTTGCGGCAAAGTGTGCCGCATTGCGTGTTTTTTGCGATGAAAACGATAAAATGAATTTGTCGGTTCGCGATATTGGCGGTGAAATACTTGCTGTTTCGCAGTTTACACTTTGCGCCGATGTAAAAAAAGGAAACCGACCATCGTTTATAGGTGCAATGCAACCCGATGCCGCCGACAAGCTTTACCGACATTTTGTCGATAGTCTTAGGCAAAACGGCATAAACCGTGTAGAGTGCGGTCGTTTCGGTGCGGATATGCTGTGCAAAATTAACAACGACGGCCCCGTAACCATAGTTTACGATACCGATATTTGGGGGAAGAAGCAATGAATGTAGCTGTAAAGGCATTCCCTGCGGTTGGCTTTTGCGCAAATTGTTATGCGGCAGAATGTGCTGAGGATATAGCGCTTGTAGATGTCGGGTGTGTTTCGCCGTCGGTAGAGGAATATTTAAAGAAAAACGGTGACAGGGTAAAGTATATTTTGCTTACCCACGACCATTTTGACCATATTTGCGGTGTCGAAAAAGCCGCGAAATTGTGCAAAAATGCCGCGGTGGTTGTGCATAAGAATGATGAAAGCGGTCTTAACGACCCACATTTCAGCCTTTGCGATATGGCGGGGGTCGAGCAACCGCATATAAAGGCAGACATTACCATCGACGACGGGCAGAGCTTGCCTTTCGGTGACGGCGAAATCAGGGTTATGCATACCCCCGGACACACCGACGGCAGTGTTTGCTATATTATGCAGGATATTATTTTCAGCGGCGACACGCTGTTTTGCGGCAGTGTCGGCAGAACGGATTTTGTAAGCGGAAGTTATACAAGTCAGCAGTATTCTCTGCGGCGTTTGGCAGAGCTTTCGGGTGAATATACGGTATATTGCGGCCACGGCGAGGTCACCACGCTTTCAGCCGAAAAGTGCAATAATCCGTTTTTTAAAGAATTATGATAATTTACAGTAATATAAATATTAAAAAATATGAAA
>CAZIEH010000011.1:0-18484 GCA_964538695.1 uncultured Eubacterium sp.
GTTTTAAAGAGTCTGTGCTTTGCGCCGAAATAACCCTTGGCAAGCTTTAAGACTTTTTTTCTTCTTTTGCGAGTTGCCATCGCACCTTTTATACGAGCCATTTAATGTTACCTCCGTTAATTTGATTCAAGCCGTGCTTATTTGTAAGGAACCATCTTTTTGACCGCTGCTGTATTTGTTACATCGGCAACGGCTGTTTTACGAAGGTTTCTTTTGCGTTTTGTTGTTTTCTTGTTAAGAATGTGTGATTTGAATGCGTGCGCACGCTTTACCTTGCCGGTAGCGGTAAGCTTAAAGCGCTTTTTAGCGCCGCTGTGTGTTTTGATTTTGGGCATTTTTTTATCCTCCTTAATTACTTTGTAGGTTTAGGTGCAAGGAACATCAGCATATTTCTGCCTTCCATTTTAGCCTGTTTTTCAACGACTGCATATTCGTCGCAGAATTCGGCAAAACGTCGCATAGTGTCATAACCGATTTCGGGGTGACCAAGCTCTCGTCCTCTGAAACGAATGGAAACCTTAACCTTGTTACCACTCTTCAAAAAGCGGATAGCGTGTGAACCCTTGGTTTCGAAATCGTGAGTGTCGATTGAAAGACCCAAACGAATTTCCTTAAGCTCAACGGTTTTTTGATTTTTCCTTGCGTCTTTTTCACGCTTTGCCTGTTCAAAGCGATACTTACCGTAGTCCATAATCTTGCAAACCGGCGGTACTGCCCCAGGGGCAATTTTAACCAAGTCGAGATTGCGATTATCAGCCGCCTCAAGCGCATCTTTAATTGAAAGTATGCCCAGTTGCTCGCCGTCTGCTGTAATAACGCGAACCTCTTTGTCCCGAATTTCCTCGTTTATGCACAATTCTTTCTTGCTAATGACTATACACCTCCGTTAAATACGCTACTGCCGTCAGGCAGTAAAAAACACGGGCAGGAACCCCCACCCGTGCAGATAATAAGCGCAATAGCGCGAAAACACGAAATTGACCTTTTCGGCGAATGCCTTGAGGTGAGAACGGGAGTTCTGCTTTGTTTTACCCCAATATTATACAGCACCCTTTGCCGTTTGTCAACCCCTTATTTTGCTTTATAATAATTATTTTGCAACAGCCACTCTTCAAGCGAAAGTCCGCTTGCCGCGATTTTGGCGGCATTTTCTTTGCCGACATAACGGTAATGCCACGGTTCGTAAATAACACCTGTTTCGGCTTGCTTTGACTTTGCATAGCGCATAATAAAGCCATACTCGGTACAATGCTTTTGCAACCATCTGAACTGCTTTGTATTTTCAAAGCTTTCTTCGACCGAGTTAAAGTCAACCGCAAGACCCAAATTATGCTCGCTTGTAGCAGGGCGCGCAACAACGGTAGCCGCGCCTATTTTCGCCTCTTTTTCACTGCAACCCGGGTTGCGCGATTTATAATCGGCGATTTCGTTATCATAAAGCATTTGCTGATAGTCGTAAGTTCGGTAGCTTGAAATTACAACAAGCTGAACGCCGTCCTCTGCCGCGGCGGCACACATATCATTAAGGTAACTGACAGCGCGCTTATCAAAATAGTGGGTGGCGTTGCTGTAACGCGCATCAACCTCGCCAAGCTCTACACTGTACGAGGTGTGCAGTGTATTCCAAGGATTAACAAGTGTCAGCGCCCAATTCTTGCCGTTGTTGCTTTTGCGGTCAACCGATTCAATACCCGTGGGGTTCGGCTGTGTGGAAATAGGCGTAACAACCTTTTTGGGCTTTTCCTTAGACTCGGATGCAGTTATCTTCGACGAAGATGCCGCCGAGCCTAAAGAAGATGAAGTATAGCTTTCCACGCTTGATTCACCCCTGTCGGTTATTTCTGAGCTTGCAACCGAGCTTTCGTTTTCACTTATAACCGAGCTTGTTGCATTACTCGCAACCGAGCTTGCAAACAGGCTTAAACTGTTACCGTTTGCAGGTGATGCCGCGGTTTCGGCAACAGAAGATGTGTCGTTGCTTGAACCGCCGCAGGCGCAAGCTGTACAAGCGGTCGCCACGCACATTATAAAAGCAACTATCTTTTTCATATTACAAGTCCCCCGTTAAATAACGCGAACCCTGATAACATCATCAAGCTTTTCAATCTCTTCTGCGATTTTCGCGCTGTTGTCCGAAGTGATATCGAGCATTGTGTACGCGTAATCTTTTTTGGATTTGTTAAGCATATTTTCAATATTTACATTAAGTGCGGTTGTTACAGCGGTAATTGAATTAAGAACATTCGGCACATTTTTGTGAATAACGCAAATTCTTTCGCCGCCAGAGCGAGGCATTGAAATATTCGGCATATTTACCGAATTTGTAATGTTGCCGTTTTCGATATAATCGATAAGCTCCTGCGCCGCCATTGTAGCACAGTTCTCCTCCGACTCGGGTGTGGATGCACCGAGGTGAGGGATTGTTACAACGCCACCGACACCGATAAGCTCATCATTCGGGAAATCGGTAACATATGCCGCAACCTTGCCGCTGTCAAGTGCCGCTATCATTTCTGCGCTGTTGACCAAGTCACCGCGTGCAAAGTTTAGTATACGAACGCCGTCTTTCATTTTTGCGATAGTTTCGGCGGTGATATACTTCTTTGTTTCCTCGTTAAGCGGAACATGGATTGAAATATAATCGCAGTTTTCGAAAATTTCGTTAATATCGGTAACATGAATTGCGTGGTGTGTAAGGTTCCAAGCGGCATTTACCGAAAGGTACGGGTCATAGCCGTAAACCTGCATACCAAGATGTGTTGCGGCGTTGGCAACCAAGCCGCCGATAGCGCCAAGGCCGATTATACCAAGCGATTTACCGCTGATTTCCGGACCTGCAAATGCGCTTTTACCTTTTTCGACAAGCTTGCCGACCTCTGCACCCTGACCTTTAAGTGTCTTAACCCACTCAATAGCAGGTACAACGCGACGCGAGCTGAGGAACAGACCTGCAAGAACCAACTCTTTAACGGCGTTGGCGTTTGCACCGGGTGTGTTAAACACGACAATACCGCTTTCAGAACAACGGTCTATCGGAATATTGTTGGTGCCTGCGCCTGCCCTTGCGATAGCCTTTAATGTAGACGGAAACTCAACCTCGTGCAAAACGGCAGAGCGAACAATTGCGCCGTCTGCATTTTCAACATCATCGCCGCAGGTGTATTTTGCGGTATCAAAAATGCCGATGCCTCGTTCCGAAATTTTATTATAGGTTTTTATATTGTACATTATATTTACCCCCAAGCGAGATTATGCATTCTCTTTTTCGAATTTCGCCATAAATTCAACAAGCTTTTCAACACCCTCGTACGGCATTGCGTTGTAAATAGATGCACGCATACCGCCGACACTGCGGTGACCCTTGATATTTACAAAGCCTGCCGCCTTTGCCTCTGCGACAAATTTTGCATCAAGCTCTTTATCACCCGTAACGAAAGGAATGTTCATAAGCGAACGATCCTCCTTGCGAACGGTACCGCGGAACAGCTTGCTGTTATCAAGATAGTCGTACAAAAGATTTGCCTTTTTCTCGTTAAATTCCTTAATCTTTTCAAGACTGCCGAACTCGTCTTTAATCCATTCAAGCACAAGACCCGCAACATATATCGGGTAGCAGGGCGGTGTGTTGAACATAGAACCGTTGTCTGCGTGGGTAGCATAGTTGAACATCGTGGGTGTGATATCCATAGCATTGCCGATTAAGTCCTCGCGGATAATGACGATTGTAAGACCTGCGGGTGCAACATTTTTCTGTGCGCCTGCATAAAGAACGCCGAATTTCGAAACATCGATAGGCTCGGACAAAATACAGCTTGAAATATCGGCAACAAGCGGAACATCGCCTGTGTCGGGCAAGGTGTGGTACTTTGTACCGTAGATTGTGTTGTTCATACAAATATGGAAGTAGTCGGCATCGGGTGTGAAATCCTTTTTGTCAAGCTTCGGGATATACGAGAAGGTTTCATCCTCGCTTGATGCAACTACATTGGCGTTGCCGTAGCGTGAAGCCTCTTTATAAGCTTTTTTTGCCCACTGACCTGTAATAACATAGTCAGCTTTTGCATTTTTTGAAAACAGGTTCATCGGAACCATTGCAAACTGCGACGACGCACCGCCCTGTAAGAACAGAACCTTATAATTATCGGGAATTTGCATAATCTCACGCAAAAGAGCCTCAGTCTTGTCGAAAATCGCCTGATACTCTGCACTGCGGTGTGACATTTCCATAACCGACTGACCTGTTTTGCCGTACTCCATCATATCCTCTGCACAGCGTTTTAAAACGGCCTCGGGTAAAACCGACGGGCCCGCACTGAAATTGTATACTCTTGCCATAATAATCATCCTCCGATTAAAATATGCCGCAAAGGGCGTGTTAATGCTACTATAACAACAATTTATTCATTTGTCAATAAGATTGTTAAAAATTTGCATAACTTTTTTATTTATTTCTTTTTCGAACTGCATATTATTGTTATTTTTTTAACAATGTTTTGTATAGTTTTCGTCTAACACGACAATCACAAAGCGTTATTTGACAAAATTGTGATTTTAAATAAGAAGATGCCGCAGTTTTTGACAATTTAACGCACATTTTTAGTGAAAATACATAAAATAATGAATAAAATGTAAAAAAACTAAAAAAGTGATTGAAACCACGGGAAATAATATGTTATAATCACAGTTGGTGAAAGAAATTTATCATTTAATATATTTAATTGCGCAATAAAGTTGTATTTTGAAAATCCGTGACGACGGAAAAATAAAAAATGCCGTGTACCATTTCGGGTAACACGACATTTTGGAGCTGAAGATGGGACTCGAACCCACGATCTGCTGATTACGAATCAGCTGCTCTGCCAACTGAGCCACTTCAGCACCGCGATTTTGATTATAGCAAGTTTTCACTATGAAGTCAAGTATTTTTTCAGGAGGAGTATCATTATGGAAAACGAAAAACGCGCACTTGCCAAAAACCTTGCCCGTTTTCGCAAGCAAATGGGTCTTACACAGGCGGAAATTTCAGATGCGTTGCAAATTGAGCGTTCACGCTATGCGCATTATGAAAAGGACACCACCCCTACCGTGGAGTTGCTTATCAAAATTTCCAACATTCTGCATGTGACCCTTGACGAGCTTATGCGCTCGCCCGAGGATATGCGAAAGGTTGCCGAAAATGACGGTAGCCGCATTGAGGCACTGTTCCTTACCGACCTTAAAAAGGACGAAAAGAACCTTGTATTGCGTTATCGTATGCTGTCAGATTTTGACAAAAAAGAATTGTTTGAGCATCTTGAACAGCTACTCTATCGCTCTGAACAATAAATAACCGAAATCGGCAGTTTAACGACTGTTGTATCACAATTTTGTTGCATTTATTCTAAAAATATTTCTATATCATAAAAACTGCACACCTGTTATAATAAATACAGAAAGACAATATACGAAAGGTGATTGTTTATGAAATACGACGGTTTTATTGCAGACAACAAGCTTTTTATTACGCATTGCGGCGTCGCTGTTATTGAAAACCTAAAGGTTCAGTTCAATATTCCGCACAGTCGCGACCGTATTGCTTATTTTCATTTTGAAGAAATTACATACGGCGATAACGAGTTTTGCGCAAAGCTTGTCCCTGATTTTACAGATAACTATATGCGCGTTTCGGCAGACAGCTTTTTACGCTTTAAAGAAGAAAACGGCACACTTACCGCGTATATCGACTTTAACACCAACGGTCGCGCAGGCTTCCATAATTTTATGTTTGACGGGTACGAGTCGGCAAAGCTGCTATTCGATATACCGAATAGTACCGCAGGCTCTATGTCACTGCATACCGTTAATCCCTACTGGCTGAATTGCGATTTCAGACCGCTTAATGAGGTTTACGGCTCAATCGACTGCACAAACTACAATATAAATGACACGCATATCAACATTCTTCCCGTATATTCGCAGGATTTTGCGTGCGAACTGCGAAATACGGGTCTTACAATAAACACTCGTATTTCGGGTCTTACACATCTTAGCGGTGCCGTTATGAGCATTGCCGCAGACGATAATGCCCTGACCGTTACACACAAAAATATAGATGGTATGCGTAAAAACGGTATAATTACCGCGCCGCCTATCGAAGAGCGCCTTTCCTGCGATGCACTCGACGGCTTCGGGTGGTGCACTTGGGACGCTTTTTATCACGATGTTACCGCAGATAAAATACTGCAAAAAATGGAAGAATTTAAGGCGATGAACATAATACCGAAATGGGTGCTTATCGACGACGGCTGGTCACAGACAGATGACGGATATCTGCTTGCTTATGAGGTCGATAAGCAGAAATTCCCGAACGGGTTAGATGATTTGGTAGCAAAGGTTAAGTCCTACGGCGTTTCCGCGGTTGGCGTTTGGCACGCGATAGGCGGTTATTGGGAGGGGCTTTCGTCGAAAAGCAAGCTCTATACCGAAAATCCCGACGGCTTTTTCAAAATACCCAACGGCAATATTTACGCCGGTCCCGACGAGCAAAAGATTTTTGATTTTTACGATAAATGGTACACCTATCTTAAAGCCGAGGGTATTGATTTTGTAAAGGTTGATAACCAATCGTCTATGCTTACGAAATTCGACAACATCTACCGCGGTTCCACGGGTACGGCAAATGTCGCATCTGCGCTTGACAGAGCTGTTGAAAAGCATTTCGGCGGTGCAATTATAAACTGTATGGGTTCCACGCTTGAAAATATCGTAAACCGCAAGAAAACACTTATAAACCGCAATTCAGATGACTTTTTCCCGAATAAAAAGGAAGATTTCTCTTTACACACCGTGCAAAATGTTTACACCGCGACACTTCAACGCGAATTTCACTGTTGCGACTTTGATATGTTCTTTTCAAAGCACCCGACAGGTGTAGGCAGTGCGGTTATTAGAGCAATAAGCGGCGGCCCGATATATGTCAGCGACAAGCTTGACGGAACCGACCCCGAGGTTTTGGCACATCTTTGCGATGAACACGGCAACACCCCGAAATTTGACAATTTTGCGGTACCTACACCCGACTGTTTCTACATTGACTGTGCCAAAGAGGGCAAGGTATTAAAAGCTTTCAACACCAAGGGTGATAACATTGCGGTTGCCTGCTTCGGTGTATCCCCCGAAAAAACAGCCGTAGGTACATTAAGGCTTGCCGATGTTACAAGCAAAACCGAAAAATACATTGCGCACAACTATTTCACAGATGAATACACACTTGTCGATGAAAGCACGGAAATACCGTTATCGCTTGAATATAACGGTTATGCGCTTATAACCCTTTACCCAATTGCCGAAGACGGCACGGTAAAGCTCGGCGATACCGCTTTTTATGCCGAGGGTGCTACAACACCGAAAAAGATTTGCAGTTATACCGAGCTTTTAAAATAGCACAAAACTGTCTTTAGAAAACACCCCCGAGCCGAGATTTATGCATTTCGTCTTGGGGTTTTCTTTTGCTTTTCGGTTTTTTCACCGATTTTTAATACTGGACAAAACTGCCGCGATATGCTAAAATAATTACATTGTTTATTAAGTTTTATTTCGCCGAAAGGCAAGGGGAGTTTTTATATGCCGACAACATACCACGGCAATATTGCCGACGCCAACGACATAGCCTCGAATGAATTTTTACGGGTTAATGTTTGCGGCGTTTCGTCGTACAGCCTCGGTGATTACACCACAGTGCGCGAGCAAGGCAGGCACGATTACCAGCTTATGTACATACGCGCAGGCAAGGTAGAGGCGGTAATAAACGGCGAAAGCCACACCGTTCGCGCAGGCAATGTTATTCTATATCATCCGCACGAGCCGCAAAAATACACCTATAAAAAAAGCGATAAATACGAATGTATTTGGGTGCATTTCAGCGGCGCCTCTGTTGAAAAAATGCTTAAAGACCTAAATATTTCCGACAAACGCATTTTCAAAATAGTAGATACAGCCGCTTTTGAAGAAATAATCAACTGTATTTTACCCGAGCATCGCCTTAACCGTACGGGCAATGAATACAGCGCGGCGGCATATGTTATACAGTTGCTTGTCAACATCGCGCGCAATAAGTCGCAGGATATAAAAGAATTAAGCACCTCGCGCCAAAAGGTTGAAAAAGTGCTTATGGAAATGGAGCGAAATTACACCGAGGTTTTTCCGCTTGAAGAATATGCAAAACAGAGTAATTTAAGTCCCTGCCGTTTTTCGCACATCTTTTCGGAAATTGTGGGTATGTCGCCGCACAGGTATATGATTTTTCTGCGGCTGAAAAAAGCCAAGCAACTGTTGCGACAAACAAACAGCAGTGTTAAAGAGATTGCAGAGCTAAGCGGTTTCGGCAATCCGATGTACTTTTCGCGTATTTTTAAAAAATATATAGGCTGTACACCCTTGCAGTACCGAAAATCGAATATGGATTAGGGAGGTAGGTTATTGCCTACACACCATCAAAAAAGGAATGATGCAAAGCACGCATCATTCCTTTTTTATAATGAAAATCAATTGCCGCACTCTATACTTATGCGGTTGAAAATGTCTAAAATATCATCAACAGATGTGTTTTTCTTTTCATCGCCGTCTTTGTCAAGGACGATTTCGCCCTTATCCATCATAATAAGCCTGCTGCCGTACTCAACAGCATAGCGCAGGTTGTGCGTAACCATAACCGCCGTTAGGTTCTTTTCCTTTACAACACGGTCGGTAAGCTGCATTATAACATCTGCCGTGTGTGGGTCAAGTGCCGCAGTATGCTCGTCTAAAATCAAAAAATCAATTGGTGTAAGTGTCGCCATTATAAGCGAAACCGCCTGACGCTGACCGCCCGAAAGTAAGCCGATTTTCGTGTGCAATTTATCCTCTAAGCCAAGCCCCAATATCGCAAGCTGTTCGCGGTAATAGTCCACGCGTTTTTTATTGACGCCGCCCGTAAGACCGAAAAACTTGCCCTTGTTGTCGGCAAGCGACATATTTTCAAGTATTGTCATATTCGGGCAGGTTCCCATTGCGGGGTTTTGGTACACCCTGCCAATAAACGAATAGCGCTTATGCTCGGGCAGCTTGTTAATGCGTTTGCCGCCGATTATTACATCGCCGCCCTCAATGGGGATACTGCCGCAAATAATGTTAAGCATTGAGGTTTTACCACTGCCGTTTGAACCAACGACAGAAACAAATTCGCCGTCTTTTACCGTTAAATTAAAATCATCAAAAAGGCAGTTTTCTGTTATAGTACCCTGTGCGTATACCTTATGTATATTTTTAAGCTCTAACATCATCAGCCCTGCCTTTCTTTTGATAGTTACCGATAACAAGAATAACAAGGAACAACAACGCCGTTATAAGCTTCAGCAAATTCGCCGGCAAGCCTGCGTTTATGGCAAGCTGTATGCAAGCCTTGTAAATTATACTGCCGAAAATAACAGCCGTTGTGCCTTTTACAAACGACATTCTGCCGAAAAGTGTGGTACCGATAATAACAGTCGCAAGACCGAAAACCATTTGACCCGTGCCCATAGTGCTTGAGAAAGAGCGTTGCTCGTGGCAAACGACAGCGCCGCAAAGCGCAACAAGAGCATTCGCTATAACAAGACCCAAAATTTTAACACTTCCCTTATCTTTCGCAAGCGAGGTTACAAGCACACTGTTATCGCCCACGGCACGCAGCAGCAAGCCGCTTTTTGTTTTAAAATACAGGTCTATAATCAGCTTGAAAACAACAGCGATAATAAGCGTTATAATCAGCTTGCGCCAAATCAGCGACACACCACCGAAAAGTGCCATTGCGGGCTTTGCGGTAAAAATGGTGTCGATACTGCGATCTATTGAAAGGTTTGAGCCTGCTATTTGCAGGTTTATCGAAAACAGCGCGGTCATTGTAATAATACCGGCAAGCAAGTCGCGCACCTTTAATTTTATATGTATAAGACCCGTCGCAAGACCTGCAAGCGCGCCTATCACAAGTGCGATAAGCAAGGTAAGGTACGGATTAACACCGCGCGTTAAAAGCACAGCGGTAACCGCCGCACCAAGCGGAAACGAGCCGTCGACCGTAAGGTCGGGAAAGTCGAGAATTTTATATGTTATAAAAATACCGTACGACAGCAACGCATATATAAGACCCTGTGTAAGCGTGCTGACCAATAAATCAACCATAATGCACCTCAAAAAATTGAAAATTACTCTGCTACCTCTTGTGCGGTTTCCGCGACAGTCTGCGGAACTGTTATGTTAAGCGCTTTGCAAGCCGCCTTGTTTACATATGTTCCGTAGTCGGTAATTGTTTGATAATCAAGCTCCTCGGCTGTTTTTTCGCCCTTTATAATCTGCGCCGCCATCTCGCCCGTTTGTATACCGAGCTTAACATAGTCAAGACCTGCGCCTGCAATACAGCCCTTTTTCATCTGCTCAATCTCGCTACCGTAAACGGGTATACCTGCGGCATTTGTTTTTTCCAAAATTGCAGGCAAAACGCCAACAACATTGTTATCGGTAAGGTTTGAAAAACAGTCGACATTTTTCTTTATAAGCGTGTCAACCGCCTGTGTAACCTCAGACTGTGCAGTAACACCGACCGTTTCTATTTTAAAACCGTATTTTGCACCAAGCTCCTCATAAACGCCCTTTGTGTAAACACTGTTGCTTTCGCTTGTGGTGTAAATAATACCTACCGATTTTGCATTCGGCTGTAACTGCTTTATAAGCTTCAGCTGACCGTCAACAGGCAACATATCCGATGTGCCGGTGATATTTCCGTCTGTAAGCTTTGCACCCTTTGGGTCTGTGATTGCGGTGAAAATAACAGGTATGTCTTTATCCTCCGAAGCCGCAAAGCAAGCAGTCGCGGCAGGGGTGGCTATCGCGCACATAAGGTCGACATTTTTCGACGAAAAGCTTTGCGCAATCTGTGTTGCGATAGAGTCGTCAAAGCCTGCATTTTGATAATCTATTTCAAAATCGGTTCCCTCTTTAAGTCCCGCTTTTTCAAGACCCTGCAAAAAGCCCTCGCGGCAATTGTCAAGAGAGGCATGCTCGCCGTACTGACTAATGCCGATTACCGCAGTTTTTTTGCCATCTGTTCCACAGCCTGCAAGCTGTAAAGCTACAAGACATACCGAAATGATTAAAGCTGTAATTTTTTTCATAATAATCTATCCTTTCAAAATGTAAAATTCAATATTTTTACCGTTTATTCAATTTATGCTACGCCATCGTTTCGATAAAACAAAAATCATAAAAACCACTTCCCGTAAACAATAAAAAAAGCCCTGTCCATAACTACACTCGTAATTATGGGACAAGACTGAAAAACCTGCGGTGCCACCCATATTGACGGTAAACCCGTCCACTCGGCGCGTACATAACAATACGCCTCGCATTTATAACAGGTGCGATACCCGTCGACTGCTACTTACCGTAAAACGGCGTTCGGTCGCCCTCATAAGTCCATTCGCGTTACCACTGCCAACCGCAATCACAGCACCTGCGGCTCTCTTTATGGTGTTCGGTAATGCTACTTACCCTTAATCATCGGTTTAAACTACCGTTATTATATCACCGACAATTTGCATTGTCAAGTGTTTTTTGCACGCATATATACAACACAAAAATGTCTTTTAAAAATAAATTTCGCAAAAATGCAAAAAAGGCTTGATTTTATCTTCTTAATGTGGTATTATATTTTAGCAGTGTTTGTGAAGGCGTAGCTCAGTTGGTTAGAGTACCTGCTTGACATGCAGGGGGTCGGTGGTTCAAGTCCACTCGTCTTCACCAAAGTCCCGAGGATTGTACTTCCTTGGGACTTTATTTTTTTACACATTATGTACAATTCATATAAAAAACGCAAAAATCGTCACATTCATTTTAACAGTTTATCACTTGATTTTGCGGCAAAAAGATTATATAATATAAGCGTAAAATACATAAAGGAGTTGTAAGTATGAAAAAAGTTATCTGTAAAAGAGAGTACGATACCGAGCTTGCGACCCTGCTTGAAAAGCGCACGGTCGGCGAATTCGGTGACCCGAACGGCTATGAGGAGTCGCTTTACGAAATGCCCAACGGCTTACGCTTTTTCTATTTTAACGGCGGCGAGCTGTCACCGTATAAAGCAGAAAACATTAAAGCGGTTTCAAAAGCAAAGTCAGAGCAATGGCTTGCAAACAAGTAACGGATAAAAGTAATAAAATCTCATTCGCTTAATGCGGATGAGATTTTATTTTTTGCTGTAATATTCTGCTGTCATTGAGGTGTTTTCGCCTATACAAAGAACATCCTTTGTAACATACCAATACTTTCTTGCGGTTGTTACCGTCGGGCTGTAATAGGTATCGGGGTCGGCATTGTAGTTATATTTAACACAGCCGTTTATAACCAATATTTTCTTTTTCGTAACCGACCAGTCAAAAGTGGTTTCGGTTTTTGTACCGTCGGCAAAAACAAAGGTTTTTTTGCCTGTACCGTCCTCGGCAAAATTGTAAATTTCGGTAACCGTTTCGCCCGAAAACTGTCCCACGCGCTGTCTGCTCCACTCGCCGTAAAGCTTTTGCGAGGGTGTGGCGAAAAACATTTTATAATTAAGCACAAGCAGTGTCGCGGTAACAGCTGACACAGCGGCAATGACTATAATAATGCTGTGTACAAGCTGCTTTCGCGTACTGCCGTTTTTTACACCGTTATCCATACAACTATATTCCCTGCTTTGTATAAACTATATACCCCTGCATTTCGGTGCTTGAACCGATGTAAAGCTTGCCGCCCTTTACATACCAGTTATACTCGTTCGCAGACATATTGTAGTTGCTTATATCTGGGTTCCACACATATCTTGTGCAGGTGGTGTTGCTCCACAAAATAATAAGCTCCTTATCATCTGTAACAAACCACTCGAACCCTACCGATTCGGCGGCATTTGCGGCAGAGCTTTGTGCATAAATCGACTGCCCGTTTTCGGAATTGAAAACATAAGTAATGACCTCTGCCCCTGTTGTGCTTTCAGCCTCGCGTTGCCAGCTGCCTTTAAGACTGTTGCGCGCGGTATTTGTAAAATAGTTCACAGCGAAAAAAGCCGCAAAAACCAAAAGCAGTGCCGCAATAACCGCGGCTATGCGCAAGGTTTTGCCCTTTGGGCGAATTTTACCCGTCTCGGGCGTAAGCTGTGCATTTTCGGCTTGTGCCAAACCGCACTCACTGCAAAATTTTGCATCGTCGGAAATTTGAGAATTACAGTATTTACAAATCAATGCCAATCCCCCTTGCCGCTTTCTCTACCACTATTATACTTGTTATGCACAAAAAAATCAAACATTATTTTAAAAAAGACTTTATTTATACCGCATATAGTTATATAATAATACAATTAAAGGATATTTATTTAGGAGGGAGCTTTATGAAACGCATTATTTCGGCTTTTTTCGCGCTTATTATAGCGGTATCGGTTCTTTGTGTGCCAGTGTCAGGTGCAAGCGCGTATATAAAAGTGTACGGCATCTACACCGAAAACGGCGACTGCACACTGCTGAATATGGACGGCAACTGGTTGCTTATAGATATGGGTATGGCAAAGGATGCCGACAGCATTATAAAAACACTGAAAGGCTACGGTGTAAAAAAGCTTGATTTTTATGTAAGTCACCTGCACAGTGACCACTACGGCGATTATAAAAAGCTTGCCGAAAGCTTTACGGTCGAAAAGCTTTATCTGCCGAACCCTAAAATCGTTGCAACCGACAATTTCAAGGCACAAAAGACTATTGATAAGATGATTACGAACACGGTCGAGGGTGATGAAAGCCGTGTAATATATCTTTCGCGCGGCTCAACATTCGGCTATGACTCTACAACTGCCACTGTTTTGGGGCCTGTGGGCAACCATTCCTTCGACGGAACAGCCGAAGATGTCAACGGCAGTGAAGATATCGCAGATGAGCTTAGCTGTTATATAAACAACTGCTCGCTGACGACGCGTTTCGATTGCGGCGGATTTTCGTACCTCACCTGCGGCGATATTGAGGTTGACGAAGAAAGCGCGCTTGTTTCGTACTATAAAAAAGGCGAGCTGAAGGCGAATTTACTGAAAATGCCGCACCACGGTTTAAGCGCCTCAAGCAGTGAAAAGTTCATTGCCGCGGTTTCGCCGGATTATGCATACGCCCTAAACGGTGCATACACGGGGCTTGTCGAACGCAGTGACGGCACGGGAATGATAAGCCGTTGCTACAAATCGCGCAAAAGAGTTTCGGAATACGGTATGCCGTATATGGTCGGCAACGAGGGCAAAACACTGACTGTTGTATACGACGGCAGTATAACGCTTTACCGCGGCGAAGAAAATGCAAAAAACCGTCTTAACGGCTTTGTTTCGGTAGTCGGTGCAGACGGTGTAAACGCAAAATACGATAAGTATTATATTAAAAACGGAATAACTCTTAAAGGTGTGCAAAAGCTTGACGGAAAGCTATACTGCTTTTCAAACGGAGGTTGTGCTTTAAGGGGCGTTTACAGCGGCGGCAAATACAGCCCGTTAAGAAATGCGCCGCACGGCTTGTGCGCTTTCAGAGAAGATTGCAGTATGTACACGGGTCTTAAAAAGATAGGCAACTACACCTCATACTACTCGCCGCAAACGGGCGCGCGTGTAAAGAGTACAACGGGCGGCTGGAGCATTATAAAAGTAAACGGATACAGCTATGCCGTAAACAAAAACGGCGTTATTTACGACAAAAACTGCAATTACAGCGGTTGGTTAAAATTCGGCTCGAAATACCGTTATTTCGAAAAAAACGGCAAAATGAAAACAGGCTGGGCAACACTCGGCGGCAACAAATACTATTTCAACCTTTCTAACGGTTACCGTGCAACGGGGCTTTTAACGGTCAACAAAAAAACATATTATTTTGACGAATACGGCAAGCTGTTTAAAGGCGGATGGAAACATTTCGGAAACAAGCGCCGCTATTTCAGCAAAACCACGGGCGAAATGAAAACGGGCTGGTTTACCTCGGGCAAAAGCAAGTACTATATGAATAAATCGACGGGTTATATGACAACCGGATTTAAAACAATAGGCAAAAACAAGTATTATTTTAAAAGCAACGGTAAGCTTTACAAAAGCGGTTGGAAATCTTTTGGCGGCAAATATCGCTATTTTGACAAGAAAACAGGGAAAATGAAAACAGGCTGGTTAAAAATAGGAAAAAGCAAGTATTACCTAAACAAATCGACAGGATACAGGGTTACGGATAACAAAAAAATAGGCGGTAAAAAATACAAATTCGCAAAAAACGGCAAACTGCTGTAAAAAAACGGGACGGTGAAAGCGCAAGGCTTTTACCGTCCATATTATTTAAAGTGCATATTTAGTTTTTATTCTGCCGAACACCGCATCTACGGGATAATACAGAACAATTAAGAAAACAATATTCGATACAACATATATACCCGTAACGCGCGCCGAGGATATTACCGATGTTATGTAACGCGCTATGTTAAAATAGCCGTCCATCCATATAACCGTCCAAACATCAAGAATGAACGAGTACATTATACCCGAAAGTCCGCCGTAAACAAACAGCAGAAGCTTGTGCTTTTTAAACTGCTCGGCAAAAATGCCTGCAATAAAACCGACCATACCCCACGCAAACATTTGAAACGGTGTCCACGCACCTTGGCTGAAATAGAAATTAGAAATTACCGCCGACAGCGCACCGACGACAAAGCCGGTTTCCTTGCCGAAATACAGTGCAATTAAAATTACAAGTGCCGAAACGGGTTTAAAGCTCGGCAACGCGGCAAAAACACAGCGGCTTAAAACAACAAGGGCGGTAAGTGCGGCGGTAAGCGTTATTCTTTTTGCACTTTTTTCGTTCCTCTCGAAATGCAGAAAAAAGCCGATACAAGAAAGCAAAACAACACATAGCGAAATCCACGCATACTGCTTTTCACGAAAAACCAACGCGCCGCCAACCACTGCAATGGGTATGGCAAGGCAAAACAGAAGTGTCGAAAGGTGTTTTTTCATTATTCCTCTCCCCTGCAAAATTCCAAAATTTCATCGTAAGTTACGATATTTTCGTTCAGGTCGCGTGCCATTGCGCTTGCCGCAGTCGTGTAAAACGCATTCTCGGCAAAAAAGCAATTCGGCTTTTCGCACGAAACGACCTCACCGCCGAAAATCATTGCACAGCAATCTGCTGTTTGTGCGGCAAATTCTATATCGTGCGTTACCGCGACAACTGCTATCCCCTCTTTTTTCAGGTCACAAACAGTTTTTGTCAACCCAAGCTTTGCCGTCGCATCCAAACCGTTTGTAGGCTCGTCCAAAAGCATAACGCGCGGCTTTTGCAGTAACAGCTTTGCAATTGCGCATTTTTGCAGTTCACCGCCGCTTAAATCGTACGGGTGCCTTGACAGCAAATGTGTTATTCCCATACGCCGCGCGACATCGTCTATGTTGTTTTCCGTTTCCTCTTTATCGCATTTATTGCGCGAAAGCAATGCATAAAAATCGGCATAAACCGTAGGTTCGGTGAAAATAAGCAACGGATTTTGCGGTAGCATTGCAAGCATTTCGTTGTACAGCGAATTTCCGCGATATTCCGCTTGCGATTTGCCGCAAATTTTTACCTTTCCGCGATACGGCTTTAAAAGACCTGCCAAAATTTTTAAAAGTGTTGTTTTACCACTGCCGTTTCCGCCGAGGACGAAAAGAGCCTGCGACGAATAAATATCCAACGAAAAGTCCTTTAAAACATCTAACCCGTCGCGTGTATAGCGAAATGAAATATTCTTAACCTCGGCAATTCGTTCACCTGACAATTCGGCATAGTTGACCGAAAAATCGCGCTTTTTAAAATGGCGCGACAAAAACTCGCGTCCCTCGTTTACGCTTATGGGACAAGTATCATCTATACCAAGACTTTCGAAAACTCTTACTGCGACGGGCAAAGCGTTTAAAATGGGGTGGCTGGCATTTTTTCGGCGTATTTTTTCGGCAATTTTGCGCGGATCGTCAAAGGCGGTGACACTGCCGCCGTCCATAACCAAAGCCTTGTTGCAAACCGAAAACAAATCCTCTAACCTATGCTCAACAATTATAACGGTAATACCAAGCTCGGAATTAAGCTTTTTCAAAACAGCAATAAACTCGCCCGCGGCTATCGGGTCAAGATGCGCGGTAGGCTCGTCCAAAAGCAGCACTTTCGGGCGCATTGCCACGACCGAGGCAAGGTTCAACAGCTGCTTTTCGCCGCCCGAAAGCTCTGCCGTAGATTTTTTCATCAATCCTTCTATGCCGAAATAACACGCTGTTTCTGCGGCACGACGGCGAATGACAGCGGTGGGAAGTCCCGTGTTTTCAAGCCCGAAAATCAACTCGGCAAAAACGCTGTCGCTTACAATTTGACTGTCGGGGTTTTGGAAAACATAGCCAAAATCACGGTCGGCATTATCGTTTTCCGAAATACCGCAACCGTTGTACAGTATTTCGCCCTCTATTTCACCCGACGGTGAAACCGAGGCTTTAAGCAGTTTCAGCAAAGTGGTTTTTCCGCAACCGGACTCGCCGCAAATTACGACAAAATCGCCCCTTGCGATATCTGCCGAAACACCGCAAAGCGCATAAGAATCACTGCCGGAATATTTGAATTTTAGGTTCTCGATATGCAACATTTCCAAATAACAGCCTCCCAAAGCTCGATAATTGTCGGCAAAACGCAAAGAAGAAAATACCCGATATAGCAAACAACGTCTGTCGGCGAAAAATCAGGCGTGGACAAAGCAGGATAATAACCGTAATCGGTTATGCCTTTAAGCTGACAGAACGCAATAAGCAGGGCAACAAAAAGTGAAAAAGCGATAACAGCCGTATCACTTGCTTTAAAGCGAAAAGGCGAATATACCGAGCGTTTCGTGTACCCGTATCCCCGTGCGCGCATAGCGGCAGCGGTGTCCATCGCCGATTCAAGCGATGCGGAAAGTGTGGCGGTGAAAACCCGTGAAAGCGATTTAGTCTTTTCTTTAATTCCGCCGTATGAATACATACCTACCGCCCGTTGCGCATCATCGGCATCGCGAAATTTACGCAAAAACAGCGGTACAAAACGCAACGCACAGCAAACAACCATACCAAGCTGTGGGGCGGTCTTTCCGAAAAGGTACAAAATTCTTTCATTTGTCATAACTGTGTAAAAAGCCTTGCACCAAAGTATAACCGAAATAAGTATGCTTGCCGCAGACGCACCGTAGGCAAGCGACTCGGCAAAATATGTAAATCCGCCTATTTTAAACAGCGGCGTACTGCCGTTTTGCGAAAAAAGCGGGTTACTTAATGTAACAATCAAAAACATTGCAATATACATAAAAAGCGCTTTTTTGTCGGCAAGCTTTTGTTGCAGTAAAGCACAGTCGCACGCCGCGCAGATAAGTGAAATTGCAAGCATTACGGGGTTCGTATGGAACATAGAAA
>CAZIEH010000012.1:0-18313 GCA_964538695.1 uncultured Eubacterium sp.
GTGCTAAAATATACCGAAAAGGTTTCCGTGACTTTGAACATTAAGAGAAAAAAGAATGACTGTAAGTAGCCGTCCCGTACATAAACTGATGATGTCTACCACAAAAAGAGATTTCGAGACTAAAAGCAGAGCAAATTTCGAATATAAAAAAATCGTCCAAACCCACATAACACTTGGGTTTGGACTTTTGGTGCGGATGAAGGGACTTGAACCCACACGATATTGCTATCACTAGAACCTGAATCTAGCGCGTCTGCCTATTCCGCCACATCCGCAAATTAAGTTTTCGACCCCTGATTTTTACACGGCGAGGTCTACCGAGGCAGTGCTTACTTTGCCGTTCGGCTTTCGGCATACTCTGCACAGTCGTAAAACGACCTATATCATATTATACTTTCGACGGTGCGAAATGTCAACTAAAATTTTGCTATTCTGGGTGGTTTTTTGATTTTGATGTATTTTTTGAGAATATTCCGCAAGTATTTTTATGCCGTTCTGCGGTTTTCGTGCTTTGGCAGTGAATATTTACGCTTTCGATACCGACAATAAGCAAAAGGAGTTTTAAAAATGAAGATATTGTTTTACGATACCGAGCAATATGACCGCGAGGTCTTTGAAAAAAGTCTTAAAAAATACCCCGAAATATCAATAGATTTTTTAAAAACCGATATTACCCTGCCAACTGCGCACCTTGCAAAAGGCTATGATGCGGTTTGCGTTTTCGTGGCATCGCAAATGAATGAGGGCGTTATAGAAAAGCTTGGAGAATACGGTATAAAGCTTATTCTTCTGCGCTGTGCAGGCTACAACAATGTCGATATAAATGCGGCACTGTGCCACGGAATAACAGTTATGCGTGTACCTCAATACTCGCCCGAATCGGTCGCCGAACACGCGTTGGCACTTGCATTCGCCGTGAACAGACGCATACACAAGGCGTATATAAAGGTGCGTGAAAACAACTTCAGTCTTTTGGGACTTACGGGCAAAAATTTTTACGGCAAGACTGCCGGAATTATAGGAACGGGGCGCATCGGTGCCGCAATGTGTCGCTGTTGCCGCGGTATTGGAATGAATGTAATAGCTTACGACAAATACCCGAACAAGGACTTGGATTTTGTAGAATACACCTCTCTTGACCGCCTTTTGATGCAAAGCGACCTTATATCATTACACTGTCCGCTGACCGAGGACACATACCACATAATAAACACCGACGGAATAAACAAAATGCGTGACGGTGTAATTTTGGTAAACACATCACGCGGTGCACTGATAAGCACGGAAGACCTTATAAAAGGCATACGAAATCGCAAATTTTTCGGCGTGGGACTTGATGTATACGAAGAAGAGGACAACAATGTTTTCGAAAATCGCGAGGGCGATTATCTTGAAAACTCGGTGACGGCGCGCCTGCTTTCGTTCCCGAATGTAATTGTAACCTCGCACCAAGGCTTTTTAACAGAAGAGGCACTTGAGGCGATAAGCCTTACCACCCTTGAAAACGCAAAATCATTTTATAACGGTTGCCCAATTAAGGAAAATATCATAAGCCGTTTTTAACGGTAAGTGCATTGTTTTCTATAACAAACTGTTTGGGCGTAATGCCGTTAAGTCGCCTGAACTGCTTTATAAAATAGCTGGTGTTGTCATATCCTACCGACGAACCGACATCGGTAACCGTATTATCGGCATTCAACAACAATTGTTTTGCCTTTGCAATACGCACACGGTTTAAATAATCACTGCAGCTGTAACCCGTAATCTGCTTGAAAACGCGCGAAAAATAGCAATATTCAAAATTGGCACATTTTGCAAGCTGTGCTACCGTAATTTCCCTGTTGAAATTCACCTCTATATACGACAAAACCTTTTCGATTTTTCGGACGGATATTTCGGGTATTTCGTCACCGTCGCCTTTGGAATGTAAAAAACGCAATATCCACAAAACAAGGCGGTAAACATCCGCTTTAAGCGCAATTTCGTAGCCATATCCCTTTTGGGTTTCCTCATACTCCATATTATCTAAAATTTTCCGCAGTCCCCCGTTTTCAACATCATCGCAATTAAAAATATAGTGAGTTTTCAGGCAACTGTGCAAAAACGGCATAGCATAGCGAATTTCCGGCGTTGCGCCGTACATAGAATATATCATTTCGGGCAAAAGCTTTATCGCCAATATGTCACCATCGAGATTGTCTACTGGAAAAAGCGAATGAATGGTGTTTGAATTTGCAACTGCCATCATACCCGCGGTAAATACAATTCTTTTTTTGTCTATTCTTAAATCATACTTTCCGCGAAGACAGTAAAGAATTTCTATAAAATCGTGCGTATGCGGATAGGTATGCCCTACACTTGCATCTGTATGATGAATATACACCTGAAAGGTCTCGCCGGTGATAGGCGGTTCTTCTTTATAATAATACATTTCGCAAAGCCTCCACATCACAAATTTGTTGCATTTTTTAATAAAAATATTATATCATATTACGAAAAAAATTGCTACAATAAAAATAAGAAAAATGATATATTTATTCGGAGGTTTTTGTTATGAAGAAAAAGCTTGTAATTTTACCTTTCCAGCACGACGACCTTGTATGGCGCAGATGCTTTGAACGCGATATTGAATTTGACGGCAAAAGCTTTATACCCTATGCCGATATTGAGGAGCTTTACATTAAAAACAGTGTTGAGCTTTGCGAAAAATATCCCGAATACAAATTCCAAATAGAGTGTGTTGCGGTTTTGAGAAAATTTCTTGAAAGAAATCCCGAATACGCCGAAAAAATACAGGTTCTGCTTGATAATGACAGAGTTTACATTCCTTTTACGGGCGACAACATTGTCGACTCGAACCTTATAGACGGCGAAAGCATTATCAGAAATTTTCTTTACGGATACAACTATTTAAAAGAAAATTTCGCATATTCGCCCGAAGGCTTTGACCGAATGGACGCATTCGGCAACAGCGGTCAATTACCCCAGATTGCGCGCGGCTTCGGTCAAAAATGGATGTCCAACATCTCTTACAGCAATTGTGACGGCGACTATTTTCGCGGTATTGACGGCAGTACCGTATTTTGCCTTGCACCGAAAACCGTAGGCGGCGCGGGCGGCGGCGTGCCCAAGTATCCGCCCTGCCCCGAATGTAAGGGTCACCGAGATGTTGACTGCCCCGTTTGCAAAAACACGCGTATCGACGAGCATTACATAAACACCTACGGCGGACTTGTAAAAACGCCGTACATAAACCAAAAAGCGTTGCAAGAGTCCGATATGCCCTGCGTAATAACCTCGGGCGGTGAAGAAATTGTACCGAACGATGACATTATACTGTGGGCAAGAGAAAATGCGGATAAATACGATATCTCTTTCGGTGCGAGAAAAGATTTTTTGAAATACTATACCGATAAGCTTGAAAAAGTTGACTCGCCCGACGAAAGCGCAGTACACGGCGAAAGAGAGCTTAATTGCAACAACACCGGTGTATTTGTTACGCGAATAAAGCTGAAGCAGGGTGTAAGACAGCTTGAAAATGCCATAAACACCGCCGAAACAACGGCAGTGGCGGCAATGCTGAAAGGTAACAAATATCCGAAAGAAAAATTTGCAAAGATTTGGGAGCAGGCACATTTTACAATGTTCCATGACGCGGTTACAGGTACAATTGTAGACGACGGCTATGCCGAAATTACAGATACTTTGGCAAATGCCGAAAAAGCAACATCGCAGGCTTCCGCGGACAGCATTTCGGTTTTATTTGAAGAAAAAAGCAATACCGTAACCGTTTTCAACCCCAACGGCATAAAGGTCACGGGCAAGGCTACTGTTTCGGTGCCGACAGATAAAAAGCTGACCTTGAGTAATGCCGATATTTTAACCAATACTTTTGACGGTAAAACCGCGAAAATAACATTTATTGCAAGCGATATTAAACCGTTCGGCAAAAAGGAATTTCACCTTGCGGAATTTACCGACACAGAAACTGCCAAAAGCTTTGATTATGAAAAAATTGTATCTGCCGATGCTGTTTTGCAAAGTGACACGACTGACGTAACTGTCGGAGGCGAAACAAATACCGCGGTAATTGAAAACGATTTTTACACCGTTTTCGCTGAAACAAACGGTATTACGAAAATTGTTTCGAAAGAAACGGGAAAAACTATTGCGGAAAAAAGCGAATACCTTATCGGCGAATGGATTTTGGAACACGACGAGGGCTCGCCGTGGGCAACACTTTCGACCGATATGACAAGACAGCCGCTTGCAAGCTATACAAAGCTTGTATCTGTTGAAAAAACCGATACTATGCAAAAAATGATTTTTAAGGTTGAGCCTGATTCACTTGCAACATATTCAATACACGGTGCAAAAATCGAATTTTCGGTATCACTGCCGAAAAATTCGCGTATGATTTACTTTTCATCAAGCGTTAAATGGGATACCCAAAGCTACCGCCTGCGCATTGCATTCCCGACAGAGTCAAAAGGCGAGCATATATATGAAATACCTTACGGTAAAATTGCCAGAAAACCGTACAAGCCAAACATTTTAAAGCCAAACGGCGCGGCAAACTGGTCGAGCGCGGCGGGCGATTACCCTGCGCACAACTGGGCAGGTGTAGAGGGTGAAATTACCACGGCGGTGTTTAACAAGGGCACACCCTCCTATCAAATAAATACCGACGCTTGCGGCAAACAAACAGTTTACTTAACGCCTTTAAGAAGTCCCTCTGTTGCAGCCTTTCTGCACTCGCCGAATGAATACACAATGACGGCGTACGACGGTATGCGCGATGTCGGTGAACACAGCTTTGAATACGGACTGTCGTTCTATGCAGACGGATTTGACAAAAACACTGCTGTTGCCGACGGCATAGGCTTTAATACCGATTTCGTTGCGGTTTGCGGCACTCTTAATATACCGCAGTTGCCAACGGTAAATGCAAACGGCGTTCGCATTTCGTCAATTAAAGCCGCTGAAAACGGCGACGGTATTATACTGCGACTTGTCGAATATCACGGTAATGCCGAAACTGTTACAGTAAACATACCCGAATATGTAAAATCGGCTTTTGCGACAGATTTGAAAGAGGATATAATATCCCCTGCCGATATTTCAAACGGTGCGGTAACACTTACATTCAGACCTTATGAAATAAAAAACCTGCTTATAAAGCAGTAAAAACACAACCCCCGAAAGTGCAATACCTTCGGGGGTTAAAATTTATAAAATTATTAAATATTATCGGGCTTGGTTTCAAGCTGAAGCGGATAATCGCCAAGCTTATTTACCTTAAAGCCGTTTGCCTTGTACTCTTCATAATCGAACGCGTTAAGCTCGTCAATAGCAAGCTTGTGGAACTCGTAAAAATTCTTCCACCATTCATATCCCGTTCCAAGCTCGGCATTAAGATATGCATCGGCTATATCACAGCCCATTGCAGGTGCGACATAAAAAGCACCCATTGCCAAAACATTTACACCGTTGCCCGTAATAGCTCTTAACGCCGCAGGCACGCTTTCAACAACACCTGCGTGAACACCCGGGCACTTGCTTGCGGCAATATGTATGCCCATACCCGTTCCGCAAAACAAAAGCGCCCTTTCGAACTCGCCCTCGGAAATGGTTGAGCCTACGCGAAGACCAACCCTGTGGAACATAAGGTCGGTATCATCGGGGTCTGAATCGGCACGAACGCCAAGGTCGGTAATTTCCCAGCCCTTTGACTTTAAGTGCGCAACAACAGCCTCTTTAAGCGGATAACCCGCAAAATCGGCACCGACAACAAGCTTTTTATCTTTTATGGTTTTCATTTTTACAACACCCTTTCGCATTGTTTTAATTAAATATACCACAATCGAAATATCGTGTCAAGAAACATCTGTATTTTATTCTGCACTATCCGCTTTGCTTTTTCGGATTTTATCATAAAAATATGCACCTCCGAAAGTGTATGACTTTGGGGGTGCATATCATTCTTACAGCCGTTTTTTACGGTATCGGCAATTTATTAAATTAAATATCGCAAAACTCAACCTCTGGTTCAACATAATCTGCCTTCTGTGCGGCGGACTGTTCGGCATCATCGCCGTTTGCCATATTTCTGTCAAGCTTATTCATAACAAGACCCGTTATAAGCTTGGGGTAAAAATATGTCGATTTTTGCGGCATTTTTTCGCCTGCGGCGGCAATATCCGCAATTTCGGTAACGCGTGTGGGATTAAGTATAAAACAGCAATTTGCACTGCCCTCGTCGACAGCCGCAATCGCCTTGTCTATATCGCGTGTATAATTAACATTTGTGCCGTTTGCAAGCTTTTCGGCATCTATACCGAGAACCCTGTCCAAAACAAGCTTTTGCAAAACATTTACATCAAGCTTTTGCATTGCCTCGCAATTATCGGGCATTATATCCTTCAGCGAAACCTCGTTTTTAAGCTTCATTAAGATATATTTACTGCCGTCATACATACAAAAGCCCGTTTCGCCGCTGTCGTAATATTTTTTAAGCTTTTGCTTTGCGGTATCGATTGATTTTGTTGTACCCGTTTCGAACAAATCACTGCACGCACGAACAACGGCGGTGGTGCTGAATTTTTCAAGACCGTGTATTATGCGGTGTGTCGGGAAAACAACAAGACCGTCGGAATGTAGGTTTACAAGCATCATCATAACATAGTCCTGCTCGTAATCGCCGAACTCTGAAATAACGCCCTCCTCGCGCAGGGTATCGCGATAACGCAGTGCGGTTTCATAACGGTGATGACCGTCGGCAATATAAAGCTTTTTACCTGCCATATTAGCCGATATTTTATCAATTTCGGTGCAACGCGGAACTACCCAAAGGCTGTGTGTTACGCCGTCGCCGTCGGTAAAGCTTTCGTCGGGCTCGCCACTGCTTATGCGGTCAATTGATTTATCGATTTTGCCGTGTTCGTCGTCATACAGCGAATAAACCTGACTGAAGTTGCAGGCTGTTTCGCGCATAAGGGCAAAGCGGTCTTCCTTAGCCGCCGAAAGTGTATTTTCGTGGGGCAAAATAATGCCGCGTTCGAAATCGTACAATCTGACCTTTGCGATTATGCCTTTTAAAGTATATTCCTTTTCATCGACGGTGAATTTCTGCTGATAAACATAAAAGCAGGGCTTTTCGTCAATCTGTAAAACACCCTCTTCAAGCCACTCGTCCAACTGTTGCTTGGCTTTTTTGTAACTGTCCGACTTTTGCGCCGGCAATTCCAAACGAACAATGTTATTCGGGTTTTTCTTTATAAGCTTTTTGCGTTCATCCTCGCTTATAATATCATACGGAGGACAGCAAAGGCGTTTGGCTTCCCCTGCTTTTTCTGTAAAACGCATACCGTTAAACGGTCTTACTATTGCCATTCGTTTCTTTCCTTTCACGAATTTTTCTTTTTAAAAAGCCGTACCGATGTCGCGGTACGCGACTATAAAAATATAATATCACAGGCGGCGCGCAAAATCAAGCACCTAAAGCTCAAGCTTTAGGTCATTTTCTTTTATCCAACCGATTTTTCGCATTATTTCGGAGAATATAAACGACAAAAGCGCAGGAAGTACAATACAGGTAAGCAAAAGTGACAACCACACAAACGGCTTATTCCAACCCATTTGGTTAAGCACGCCAAGCGGCCCAACCAAACCGCATGTACCCATACCTGCGGCAACACCGACATTTTCAAGGCGCAGTACCGTTGTGGAAAGCGGTCCGACAACAGCGGCGGCAAGTGTGGGCGGCAACCACAGCAACGGCTTTTTGTTAAGATTGCCTATTTGCAGCATAGATGTTCCTATTCCCTGCGCAACGAGTCCGCCCCACCTGTTTTCACGAAAGCTGCAAACGGCAAAGCCGACCATTTGCGCACAACAGCCTGCCGTTGCGGCACCTGCGGCAAGCAAAAGACCCTGCTTGCTGTCGCCTGCGGCGGCAAGTGCGGCAGGTGAAAAGATAATTGCACATATCGCGGCAGAAGAAATCGGCAGTGTTAAAATAACGCCGACCACCACTGAAATGATAATACCCATTAAAACGGGCGTTATACTTGTTGTCCAGCCGATAAACTGCGCAAGATAAAACATAACCCAACCGACGGCAGGGCAAATCAGCTTTGCGACAGCCACACCAGAAAGCACGGTCACTGCAGGGGTCACAAGAATATCCACCTTTGTTTCTTTTGAAACAAGCTTGCCAAGCTCTGTCGCAACCACAACCGCCAAAAACGCACCGAGAGGACCCGCGGCAAGCAGCTTATCCTCGGCATAAGAAAAGCCAAGTGAATATCCTGCCATTCCTACCGCGCCTGCCGTATACATTACAAGCGGCGGCGCTTTAAGCGCAAACGACACCGCAACACCTATTACCGCACCGGTTGCCGCCGTGGCAAACGATGCGATGTCTGCGAAAACCACAACCCCCGTGTATTGACCGAGGGTTGAAAAAATCGTACCTATAAGCAGGCTTGCAAACAAGCCCTGTGCCATAGCACTCATTGCATCTATACCATATCGCTTTGCCGAAAAAACAATGTTTTTCTTTTTTAAAAATTCTTTCATACCAACACTACCCCTTTTACAGACGCGAATAATACACTATTATATTATCAGCTTTGCCAGTAACGGAATTTTCACCTTGAAGCATAACGCCGTTGCCGCTTAAAAGCAAATTTGCCGACACCTTATCCGCACGACAGCAAAACACATCGTCGGTTTCGCAAATAACCTTTACAACATCATCTTTTACAACAATTCTGCCGTTTTTACCTATTATTTCATCGCGCACCGCGCCGCCTGACTCTACACGCCGTGTAACATAGCTGACACCTCTGCCGTCAAAGCTTTTAAATACGCTTTTTTTCGTACCGCGACCGAAAGAAAAAAGTCCCATATTATTTCACCGATAAACCGTTTGCGGTATCTGTTATTAAATGTGTTGCGGAAGAACCACCAAGTGTTTGCAGGGTTACGACTGCGCCGAGACGACCCTTGCTTGTAACAAACGGCTTTGCCAATGCCAAATTCTCTTTAGACATAGTCTTTTCACGCTGTGTTTCATAACCTGCGCCCTTTGATTTAAAAGCACCGAAATAATCGTCAAATGCAACATCGTGATACTCGTATATTGCATCGTTATACTCTTTTTCCGAATAACCTGCATAGTCGGCTATTGCAAGGGCTGACGGAACAGTACCGTTGACAAGCTCTAAATTATACACATAATAACTTGTTTTCGATGCCTTATCAGTTACGGTTATTATTACCGACAGCAGTGCCTTGTAGACCTCGGCAGTATAGTTGGAAAAGCTGTAATATTCCTCGCTTTCGGCGACCTCTTGCTGTAAATCGGCTATTTCACTGTTAATTCGGCGTGCCGCATCTGTATCTATATTGATATACGGAAATGAAAAATTACCGTCGCCGTTATCGTCAGTCCATTCATCGGCGGTGCAATCGATAGTCGGGATATCGCCTATTTTTTCAAAGCTTGGGGTACTGCTGCTGTCGCCTTTTTTGTCGGAACACCCGATAGCGGATACAGCAAAAACAACACAAAAGAATAAACAAACAACTTTCTTAAACATAACTTATCACCCGTTTTTTAAAAAATTACTGCCGCAGTAAAACACCGTTTTCTACCCTGTAAATACCGTCACACATTTCCAGTGCGGCTTTTTTGTGCGAAATTATAATAACGGTGCGGTTTTTCATTGCCTTGATATTTGCAAGCACCGCCGCCTCGGTCTCAGCATCTAAAGCAGATGTACATTCGTCAAGCAAAAGTATCGGCGCACCGCACAGCACCGCCCTTGCAATGGCAATTCTTTGCAACTGTCCCTCTGACAGTCCTATGCCCCTTTCGCCGACTGCGGTATCGAAGCCTTGCGGCAAAGACATAATAAAATCGTAAATTTCGGCGCATTTCGCCGCCGCCGTAACCTCTTGCTCGGTAGCGTCGGTTTTGCAAAAGCGTATGTTTTCTCCGACGGTACCCGAAAGTATCATATTACCCTGCGGAACATAGCTGAAAAGTCCACGCAGTGCGGCGGTCACCGCAACAGATGAGCCGTCTGACAAATCCACAGCAATTTCGCCGCTTTGCGGAGAGTATAAACCAAGCAATTGGCGAAAAACCGTCGACTTACCCTCGCCGCTGTTGCCGACAAGCGCGACAGTTTCGCCCTTTTTAACACGCATATCGGGACAGTGCAAAATCTCGTGTCCCTTTTCATAGGCAAAATGTATATCCGAAAGACGAAGCTCGCGCATATTACCGTAAATCTCTTTTACGGTCTGTTTTTCAAGCGGCGCAGGCTCATCTGCTATATTTTCCAACTCGATAACCCTTTCGGCGGAGGCAAGCATTGCATAGTACTGCGGTATAAGACCCGACATATTGGTAATCGGGGCTTTTATTTGCGACATTATTGACAGCAGTGCGGTCAGCGCGCCATAGGTCATAACGCTTTTGTCAATCATAAATGCGCCCCATGCAAGAACAGCGTAATATCCGCCCGTAAAAAGTAAAAACACACCGACATTCGCCGCGTTACTTACCGTATTGCGACGGACTATAAGCCGATATGTCTTTTTCATTAAAGCACGCAGCTTTTCAGAGAATGCCGCACCCATACCGAAGGATTTTACAACAACGGTATTTTCGGTACATTCCTGTATAAATGACCGTGACTCGCCCGATGCCGCCTGTACCTTTTTGTGCAATGCCTTATAGTAAACCGAATATATCCTTGCGGCGGCACCGACTATGACGCCCAACAGCAAAATGACCGCCGTAAGCCGCTTGCTGAATTTGAGCAAAACAACCACAGCGGCAATAAGCCGCGCCGCAAGACCGACAGTATTCGGCAAAATCCCCGTAACACCGCCGATAACCACATTTATATCGCTTGTAAAGCGGTTTAAAATATCGCCCGAATGATAACGCGAAACCGCGGCATAATCCTTTGAGATAAGCGACAAAAACAGCTTGTTTTTAAGATGTATTTCAAGCTTGCCGTTGACCGTTACAAGTAGGTGCGAGCCAAGTATGTACAAAACCGCCTCGGCAATAATAAGCAAAAACAAACAGGCTATGTAAAAACGGATATCACCTTTCATCTGCCCTATCGCAATATCTATAACATAGCTTGAAATATATGCAAGCAAAACATAGCCTACCGAAACCGCGGCAGACAAAACCGCCTGCAAAGCAACAAGCGGCAAATATTTTTTTGTGTTAGAGTAAACCCAATGCAAAGCCTGCGAATTTTTCATAAAACGCCACCTTACAAATTTATTTTCGTCTGAAAAAGCGCACGATTTTTGCAATTTTAAATCGATACGGCAATACCGCACACCACAATGTCGCATATGCTTTTTGCACAATACCGTCGGCTGAAAAATAATGCCCATGCGAATAAAAACCGACAGCCTTTGCGCAAACGGCACTTTTCTTTACACCGCGTTCTATGTTAATTTGCGCATCGCCGCACATATCAAAGCAGTCGTCGTGTACCGCGACAATACGGTGCAAAACACACTTGCCGTCATCGCGACGGTATAGCGGAACATCGTATTTTTTAAGCGACTCTGCATCGTCGCACCTGCCAAGCACAACCGCATCGATACCACTGCGCAATAATGGGCGCATACTGCCGCCGCTTGCCGTTATTTTTACTGTTTTGCCGTCATCAAAAACCGACTGCATAATAGGTAACAGCTCGGCAATATCGTTAGCCTTTTTCAGCACAGTATATCTGCCTCTTTAAGGCGTTCGACAAATTTTGCAATATCCCTTAAAGCAACCTCTTGCGAAACATTGTATTCGGCGGTAATTGCATCGGCAAGCTGTTGCTCGTCCGCACCTTTTTCAAGCTTTTTCCAAAGAAGTGCGCCTGTTTCGTTAAGGCGTATTACCGACTTAAAATCGACACTGCTTTCACCCACGGGTACAACTATATTATCGCCGCAAACATCACGCAACATAAAACCGTCTTTAATCCTCATAATCTTCCAAATCCTTTCATTATTTGTAAATTCCGTCGTGGGCAACAATTGCCGCGTTGTCATCCATATTACATTCCAACCGTAAAATCGGCACGGTTTTAATTATTTTTTCAATTATTTCGGTCTTTTTAACACACAGCCGTTTATCGTAAAACGGTGCAAAAGACTGGTCGTTAAGCCAACAAAATGCCTGTACCGTGTCAAGTGGCTTTATTACATTTTTATCGCCGCGAACAATAAAAACAATTGCTTTAAGCGGCGCCTTTACATTACTGTTAAGCGTCGTTTTACCGCTGAACGGCGTGCCGTGAACAAAAAAGTTTTTGCCTTGACACAAAATTGCGGGCTTGTCGTCGTTAATATAAAAAACCTCATCACCGAAAAGCTTTTTCCAAAGTGCGGTATGCGTTGATTTACCCGTACCACAGGGTGCGGAAAAAACAATGCCGTCGCCGCGATATGATATGCAAGAGCCGTGCATAACCAAGCCACCGTTATAAAGCAAGCGGTTTTGAAAAACACTGCCTACCGCAAGATACTCGCGCTCGGCATCGGTCAAGGTTTCGCCGTACTTGCCGTAAAGCGGCACACTTTCGGCGGTATTTACGGAATAGTCGGCACTGTGGCGCATCAGCATAAGCACGCGCCCCAATTTGTCGCTTATATACATTATAATATCGCCGTTTTCGCACCTGCCGTATGTGGCATCGTGTACCTTGCCGTCAACCGTATGCGGCGGCAATGCAATATTTTCGGTAAGGGTATAATTTATTGTCGTGTCAGGCGACGCGTTATCGGCAACATAAGCCGACAAGCGTTTCTCAAAAAAATCGGTATGGAAATAACGGTAATCGATTACCGTATCAGCAACACGCAGTATTATACCACTCACCCCCACAGCTTTATACAATATAATTATATAGTATACCCTTGCTTTTTACAAGAGTGATTTTGCGATTTTATGCGGCATAACGACAGTTTTCGTAAATTTGCATAGTAAACCGCCCGATATATGCCGAGTATTTATGTAAAAGATAAAAATATTAAAAAATCACAGAAAACGCTTGCATATTTATGCATAATATGCTAATATATATGCATAAAAGATGAATATTTACAAAACGGAGGAATAATAATGAACACAAAATATAAGAAAATAGTTCTTGCATACTCGGGCGGTCTTGATACATCAATAATTATACCGTGGCTTAAAGAAAACTACGGCAACCCCGAAATAATTGCGGTTTCCGGCAATGTCGGTCAGGCAAGCGAGCTTGAGGGACTTGAAGAAAAGGCAATTAAAACAGGTGCATCGAAAATTTACATTGAAGACCTTACAAAAGAATTTTTAGAGGATTATGTATTCCCCTCTGTCGCCGCAGGCGCGAAATACGAGGATTACCTGCTCGGTACAGCGTTTGCCCGTCCTATAATCGGCAAGCGCATCGCAGAAATCGCCATTGCCGAGGGTGCAGATGCAATCTGCCACGGCTGTACGGGTAAAGGTAACGATCAGGTTCGTTTTGAGCTTGCAATAAAGGCTTTCGCACCCGATATGCCCATTATTGCACCGTGGCGCGAATGGGACATTAAGTCAAGGGAAGAAGAAATAGAATACGCCGAGGCGCACAATGTTCCGCTTAAAATCAGCCGCGAAACAAACTATTCCAAGGATAAAAATATTTGGCACCTTTCGCATGAGGGTCTTGACCTTGAAGACCCCGCAAACGAGCCGCTTTACAATAAAGAGGGCTTTCTTGAAATGGGCGTTTCGCCCGAGATGGCACCCGACAAGGCAACCTATGTTAAAATTCATTTCGAAAAGGGTATGCCGACCGCTATTGACGGTAAAGAGATGGGCGCTATCGAGCTGGTTGACACACTTAACAAGCTTGGCGGTGCAAACGGTATAGGCTTGCTTGACATTGTGGAAAACAGGCTTGTCGGTATGAAATGCCGCGGCGTTTACGAAACCCCAGGTGGTGCAATTCTTTACAAAGCTCACGAGGTTTTGGAAACAATTTGTCTTGACAAGGAAACCGCACACTACAAGGCGCTTGTCGCACAAAAGCTCGGCGAACAGATTTACAACGCACAGTGGTACACACCGCTTACCGAGGCTATTTTAAGCTTTGTTAAATCAACACAAAAAACCGTAACGGGCGATGTAACCTTAAAGCTTTACAAGGGCAATATGATAAACGCAGGCGTAACCTCGCCCTACTCGCTCTATGACCCCGAGATTGCAACCTTTGACGAGGACAATGTTTACAATCAGGCAGACTCGGCAGGCTTTATAAACCTTTACGGTTTACCGATTAAGGTCACCGCAAAAATGAAAGCCAAAAACGGCATTAAAGACTGATAATATTCTTGAAAAAGCTAAAGCTTACGGTTTTAGCTTTTTCTTTTAAAGGAGAAAAGGCAATGGACAAAATGTGGGCAGGCAGGTTTAAAAAAGCACTTGATGCAACTGCCGATGATTTTAACTCTTCAATAGCTTTTGACAGTCGTATGTACAAGCAGGATATCAAGGGTAGCTTGGCACACGCGGCAATGCTTGCGGCACAGGGAATTATAACCGATGCCGAGTGCAAAAATATCAGCGACGGGCTTGTCGGTATTTTAAAAGATATAGAAAGCGGCAAGCTTCAAATAGATATGAATGCCGAGGATATTCATATGTTCGTCGAGGCACAGCTTACCGCAAGAATAGGCGACGACGGCAAAAAGCTGCACACGGCAAGAAGTCGTAATGACCAGGTTGCGCTTGATTTACGCCTTTATCTGCGCGATGAATGTCAAGAGGTTAAAAAGCTTTTGGTACAGCTTATTAAAGCAATAGCCGAAAAAGCCGCCGAAAACCCAGATGCGGTTATGCCCGGCTATACACATTTACAACGCGCACAGCCCATAACCTTTGCACATCACCTTTTAAGCTATTGTATGATGTTTATGCGTGATATCGGCAGGCTTGACGATGCGGTAAAGCGTATGAATGTTTGCCCCCTGGGCTCTTGCGCATTAAGCGGTACAACCTATAACACCGACCGCGCGGCTGTTGCAAAGGCACTTTCATTTGACGGAATTACCGAAAACAGCATCGACGGCGTTTCCGACCGTGACTTTTGTATTGAGCTGATGTCGTCATTCGCAACCGTTATGATGCACCTTTCACGCTTTTCCGAGGAAATTATACTTTGGTCATCGTGGGAATTTAAGTTTATAGAGCTTGATGACAGCTTCACCACAGGCTCAAGCATAATGCCGCAAAAGAAAAACCCCGATATGGCAGAGCTTGTTCGCGGCAAGACAGGCAGGGTTTACGGCGACCTTTTCGCACTGCTGACCTCTCTTAAAGGCTTGCCTCTTGCATACAACAAGGATATGCAAGAGGATAAGGAGGCTGTTTTCGACAGCCTTGACACCGTTAAGCACTGTCTTGAGGTTTTCGCACCTATGATAGCGACAATGACCGTGCTTAAAGACAATATGTACGCCGCGGCAGGCAAGGGCTTTATAAATGCGACAGACCTTGCGGACTATCTTGTAAAAAAAGGTATGCCTTTCAGAACGGCTTACAAGCTTGTCGGCGAAACGGTTGCGCTGTGTATAGAAAAGGGATGTGTTCTCGATACACTGCCGCTTGAAGAATACAAAAAGCTTGAACCGCTTTTCGAAAACGATTTGTTTGAAGAAATTAAGCTTGAAACCTGCGTTAAAAAGCGTATTTCAGCAGGCGGCACCGGTTACGACTCGGTAAAAAAACAGCTTGAAACGGTAAACAGCTTTTTAAACAGCGCTATTTAACACACAAAACGGGCTAATCCGAATGGATTAGCCCGTTAAATTATTTTTATACTGCAAATTTTAACCGCCGAGATATGCTTTTTTAACATCCTCACTTTGCATAAGCTCGCGTCCCGTACCCGAAAGAACTATACTGCCGTTTTCAAGCACATACGCCCTGTCGGAAATAGCAAGCGATTTACCTGCATTTTGCTCGACAAGCAATATTGTTGTGCCTGAATCGCGAAGTGCGGTGATAATATCAAAAACCTCGTCTACAAGCAGGGGTGAAAGACCCATTGACGGCTCGTCAAGCATAAGAAGCTTCGGGTGACTCATCATCGCCCTACCCATTGCAAGCATTTGCTGTTCGCCGCCCGAAAGCGTACCCGCAACTTGATTGCGGCGCTCTTTAAGGCGTTCGAAACGGGTATAAATTTCCTCTAATGTATCTTTGATTTCTTTAGAGTCTTTTTTTGTGTATGCACCCATAAGCAGGTTTTCGTAAACAGTCAATTCCTGAAAAACGCGTCTGCCCTCGGGGACCTGTGTCATACCAAGCTTAACTATTTTATGGCAGGGCGTTTTTGTAACATCCGTTCCCGAATATGTCACCGTGCCGCCGCGCGTGGGGATAAGTCCCATAACGCTTTGCATAGTCGTGGTTTTGCCTGCGCCGTTTGCACCGATAAGCGTAACGATTTCGCCCTCGTTTACATCAAAGCTTATACCTTTAAGTGCCTGTATAACACCATAATATACTTCAAGATTTCTTACTTCAAGCAGTGCCATAAACATCAACCTCCGATATACGCCTTAACAACCTCGGGGTCGTTAAGCGCGGTTTGCGGGTCACCGTGTGCAAGCTCGGTACCGAAATTAAGCACCGTAAGTTCGTCACAAAGACCAGAAACAAATTTCATATCATGCTCGATAAGCAGTACCGTCATATCAAACTCGTCGCGAATACGGCGAACGATATGCATAAGCTCGGCTGTTTCGTTGGGGTTCATACCCGCGGCAGGCTCGTCAAGTAACAAAAGCTTCGGGTTCGTGGCAAATGCACGCGCTATTTCAAGCTTTCTTTGTTTACCGTACGGCAGGTTGCAGGCAAGGTTGTTTCGCTCGTCCTCTAAATCGAAAATGCGCAAAATTTCTTTTGCACGCTCTCTCATTCTCTCCTCGGTTTCGAAATGCTTTGGCAAACGCAGCATACTTGCCGCCGCAGAGCAACGAAACTCGGGTTGATTATGCAGACCGACCATAACATTTCTTATGGCACTCATATTAGCATACAAGCGGATATTTTGGAATGTACGGGCAATGCCCTTGTGGTTTATTTTCTCCTGTGAAAGACCGCAAAGCTCCTCGCCGTCAAGGAAAAATGTGCCGTTTGTGGGCTTGTATACACCCGTCAGCATATTAAAAACGGTGGTTTTGCCTGTACCGTTCGGTCCAACCAAGCCGTAAAGCTGGTTTTTCTTTATTTTGATATTAACATTATCGACCGCTTTAAGTCCGCCGAAAGTAATACCGAGATTTTCAGTTGTCAACATATATTCGGACATCTTTATTCAACCTCCTCGGTATTATTTGCGGCTTTAGCGTCGTTTTGCGGTAAATCGACGGTTAAAACCTCGTCCATTTTAATTTTGCTTTCAACGCGTGTCCAGTCAGCCTCGTCATTCTTTACGCGCTCGGGGTGGCTTTTCTTGCGAAAATGCGACATAAGATTTTTAAGACTGTATTTTTCCTTAAAGGGGCGAAGTGCGGGCGCGTTATTGTACAAAACAACAACGATGAGTATAAGCGCATAGATAAGGAATTTAAGTGCCGCCAAGTCGCCCGGCAGTTCTTTTTGCAAAACAAAGTTGATGTAGGTTATAAGCGTTGCGGCAAGAATTGAACCCGTGATATTGCCCATTCCGCCGAGAACGACCATAACAAGTATTTCTATTGAATAGTTGTATGAGAAGAACGAGTACAAAATAGGGGTTACATAGTGTCCGTATATAACGCCTGCGACACCTGCGAAAAACGCGGCAACGACAAAAACAAACAGCTTGTAAAAAGTGACATTTATACCCATCGCGCGCGATGCGATTTCGTTATCGCGAATTGATGTGATTGCGCGACCGTGCTTGCTTTGAATAAGATTTTGTACAAGGAACAAAACGATAAGCAGGGTTATAAAAGCAACTATAAACAGCGATTCGGAATTGAATTTAACGGTATTAAGTCCGAGTGCGCCGCCGAAAATGTCAAGATTTTTGAAAATATTACGCACAATTTCGCCGAACGCAAGCGTTACTATGGCAAGATAGTCACCTTTCAGTCTCAGTGCGGGCAGACCTATAATAAAGCCGAAAACCGCCGCGACCAAGCCGCCGACAAGCATTGAAAGAATAAGCACGACAAGCGGACTTGGAATAATTTTATGCATATAATTCGCGAACAGACAGCCTATATATGCGCCGACACACATAAAGCCTGCGTG
>CAZIEH010000013.1:0-18254 GCA_964538695.1 uncultured Eubacterium sp.
CGTCTATACCAAGCAGTGCGAAAATAACACCCGGTATGCAAGCTACGGCAACTTTAAACAGCAGTAACCAACGGTCGGGTTTGCAAATGCCTATGCCCGCTTTCTTGTCGGGCATTCTAAAGGGCCAAATTTTATTCCAAAACAGCAGTAGCGATGCAAGAATAGCACCAAGCTGAATTACAACCAAAAAAAGGTTCCAAAACTGCGGTGAAACATCAAGCTTAATGAAATTTTCAAGCAAGATAAGGTGACCTGTACTGCTGATTGGCAACCATTCGGTAACGCCCTCTACAATGCCGAAAAATATTGCTTTGATAATTTCGATGATACTTGTCATACCGTAACCCCTTTACGAATGATATAGGTTATTGCCCTGATACTTCGGCTCGCAGGTAAGGTTTATGCCAAGGCTTTTAAATACACTTATGTCTTCTTGACTCAGTATAACCGACGAATGTGCCTCGCAACAGCGCAGTGATGAAAGCTGTGCCAATGCCTTTGCGGCATTTTCGTCGTGCGCCGCGGATACCGAAAGCGCAATTAAAATTTCGTCGGTATGCAAACGCGGATTACTGTTGCCGAAATATTCGGTTTTAAGCTTTTGCACAGGCTCGATAACCTCGGGCGAAAGCAGTGTTACCTCTTTCGAAATGCCCGCAAGGTGCTTTAACGATTTTAAAAGCATTGCCGACGATGCGCCGATAAGCTGTGTTGTTTTGCCTGTTATAACGGTACCGTCAAGCAGCTCTATCGCCGTTGTGGGCGCGCCTGTTTGTTGTTCACGCTCAAGCGCGGCATCAATACAAACCCTGTCGCTGTGGTGGACGCCCGACTGCTCCATAAGCAGTTCAAGCTTTCTGACCTCGCTGTCACTGCCCTCACCCTTGGCACGCTTGCAACGCGCATCGTAATAACGGCGTATAATTTCATATTTTGTGGCGCGGCAAACAGCCTCGTCACCGAAAATGCAGTTTCCTGCCATATTTACGCCCATATCCGTCGGCGAGCTGTACGGACATTCGCCGAGTATTTTTTGCAGCATTGCCTGAACAACGGGAAAAACCTCGACATCGCGGTTGTAGTTTACCGTTGTTACGCCGTATGCCTCTAAATGGAACGGGTCAATCATATTAACATCGTTAAGGTCGGCTGTCGCCGCCTCGTACGCAAGGTTTACGGGGTGTTTTAGCGGCAAATTCCATATAGGGAAAGTTTCAAATTTTGCATATCCTGCCGCAACACCGCGCTTATGCTCGTGATAAAGCTGACTTAAACAGGTTGCCATTTTGCCACTTCCGGGTCCGGGTGCGGTAACCACAACAAGCTGTCGCGAGGTTTCTATGTAATCATTTTTGCCGTAGCCCTCATCCGAAACGATAAGCTTTATATTTGACGGATAGCCGTCGATAGGGTAATGCTTGTATACGGGTATGCCGAGATTTTTAAGCTTGTTGGCAAAAGCGTCTGCGCCTGCCTGACCGCTGTATCTTGTCATAACGACACTGCCGACATAAAGACCGAAGCTGCGAAAAGCATCGATAAGGCGCAGGACATCAAGGTCATAGGTTATACCGATGTCGCCGCGAACCTTATTTTTTTCAATATCGCCTGCGTTTATCGCGATAACAACCTCCGCCTGGTCGCGAAGCTCGGAAAGCATACGAATTTTCGAATCGGGCTCGAACCCGGGCAAAACGCGTGAGGCGTGAAAATCGTCGAATAGCTTGCCACCGAATTCAAGGTAAAGCTTGCCGCCGAATTTTGCAATACGCTCTCTGATATGCTCCGATTGCATCTTTAAATATTTGTCGTTGTCAAAACCCTTTTCGTACATTTTATTACCCTCCTGATATTATAATAAATCAATATAAAAAGTATACCACTTTGCGCCGTGTTTTACAAGCGGCTTTTGTTGTATATTGTCGCTTTTTGACCAAAAAATTTCGTGTTACTTAATTTGCGAAAGCTGTGCTATAATTTCGTTTGAAACCAAAAAGCCGTTATCTGTCAGTGTCAGGCGGTCGCCCGAAAATTCCGCAAGCCCGTTTTTCGCAAGCATTTCGCAAAACAGCGTAAATGCCGCAAGGTCACAGCCGCTTTGCCTGCAATAATTTTTTGACGATATGCCATCTTTAAGGCGCAGACCCAGCATAAGCTGTTCTTGTGCCGTGCCGCCAATGCCGTCACTTACAGGTGGTGCGCCGTTTATAAACGCTTTAATATCTCTTTCGAAAAAGTAGCGTTTGCCCTCCAAAAATCCGTATGCCGCCGCGCCTATTCCGATATATTCGCCGCACCGCCAGTAGTTGGTATTGTGTTGCGATTCGTAACCGTCCTTGGCAAAATTCGAAACCTCGTAATGCCCGTATCCCATCGCCTTTAAGCGATTACAACACTGCAAATAAAGTGCGGCGGCGGTGTCGTCATCGGGCAACGGCAAATTATCGCGATTTTCATAAAGCGGCGTACCCTGTTCTAATTTCAGTAAATACGCCGAAATATGCTTCGGGTTGAAGGCGCCGATAAAGTCCAAAGTGGTGTCAAGCGTTTCCGTTGTTTGGTTAGGTATTGCAAGCATAACATCGGCTGAAATATTGTCAATACCGACCTTGTGCGCGGTTTCAAAGGTTCTTTCGACATCCATGTTATTGTGTCTGCGTGAAAGCAGGGCAAGCTCGCTCTCAACGGCGGTTTGTATACCGAGTGAAAGTCGGTTTATACCACCGTCGAGGGCGGCAGATAGGGTGTCGTAAAGGTCGTCGGCAGGGTTTGCCTCGATAGTCGCTTCTGTAAAATTACCTAAAGCCGAGGTCGCTTTTAAAAGCCTTTGCAGTCTTTTCGCACCAAGCAGGGTAGGGGTGCCGCCGCCGATATACAGTGTTTCGACATCATATTCTCTAAATTCCGAAAGCCGACTTATAACCTCATCTACATAGTCGTCCATAATGCTGTCTGTGGCTTTAAAGGAATAAAAATCGCAATATGCGCACTTCGCGGCGCAAAAGGGGATATGTATATACAGTCCGCGGCCCATAAGCTTTCTCCTTTGACTGATTTCGGTTGTTTTCGCCTGCATAAACAAGCAACAACCTATTAATTAAAAATAAAAACGGGTAAGCCCGTAAAAAAGTGCTTACCCGTTAAGGGACAATTTATTTTGCCTTGCCGGTTCTTTTTGCAAGCTTTTTCTTTTCTTCTCTTGCAAGATGGCGGCGTTTTTTGGCATCCTCCCATCTTACCCACAGCGGACCTGCAAGACAGATGGACGAGTAGCTACCCGAAATCATACCAAGCGACATTGGTATCGCAAAGCTACGCAGTGAGGTAAGACCGTAGAACTCGGCGACGATTGCAACAACGATAACTGCGATAAATGTGGTTGTTGAGGTTACAAGCGAACGGGTAAGAGTTTGGTTAATACTAAGGTCAACAACCTCTGCAAGATTTGAAGTGCGCTGTTTCGAACGGTTTTCGCGAACACGGTCGTAAATAATGATGGTGTCGTTAAGCGAATAACCGAGAATTGTAAGAACAACTGCTATAAAGTTTGTGTCGATAGGCAGGCGGAAAAGTACGCAGGCGAAAAACGCGACGATGATATCGTGTATAAGCGCAACGAACGAGAATGCCGCCGCGGATACGCCGCCGATTTTACGGAAGCGGATACCGACATATACTATAACGAGAATTGCCGAAAGGACAACTGCAACAATACTTTTCGCATAAAAGCCTTTTGCGGTGGTCGACTCTATGACATTCGACTCGGCAAAAGCGATTTTGTTGTCTTTAAAGCTTTTTTGCAAAGCCGCCTCAAGTGTTTGGTGAATACCGTTTGCCGATTCCTCGGTTTCGGTGGTTTCTTTACCTGTTTCGGAAGTGGTAGATGCGGTTTTTGCAATATCATCGGCGGTAATTGCTTTACCGAAAGCGATTACAACCTTTGAAGAGCCTGCATCTGTTGCACTTTCAGAGCCTGTAACGGTGGTCGAAACACCGAGAGTTTCATCAGCAACCTTTTTAACCTCGTCGAGGTCAAGCTCGCCGTCGTAGGTGTAGGTGAAACGGCTACCGCCTGTAAAGCTTATATCAAGCTCTACGCCGAAAATGCAAATACCGATAATGCCGATAAGCAAAGCGGCGGCGGAAATGATAAGATATTTTTTAAGATTTTCTACGAAATGAATATTAAACTTTTTCATTCTTGGCACCTCCGTACAACCATGCCTTGCGGAACGGCTTGAATTTTGCGATACCCGTAAGCAAAATCTTCGAAACGAAAACTGCCATAATAAAGTTTACGATAACACCGACCAACAGGGTGTAACCGAACGAGTAAATGGAACCTGTTATAGATGTGCTGAAGAAGCGGAGTATCCAAGAGAATATTTTGTAGAAGAAGCCCTCGGTCGTTCCGAAAGCACCCATAAGGACGATTGCAACCAAAACATTGGTGACATTACCGTCGATAATAGAGCTGCTTGCGTTAGAGAAGCCGCGCGATATAGCACCGTCGATTGTCATACCGTTGCCGAATTCCTCGCGAATACGCTCTGCGGTGATAACATTTGCATCAACGCCCATACCTATTGAAAGTATCATACCCGCAATACCGGGGACAGTCATTGTAAACGAGTTCCAAGAGTCAAAATAACCCGAAACACACGCCACCATACCTGCCGCCTGACCAAGCAGGGTGATGCAGGCGATAAATCCGCAAAGACGGTATCTGATAATCATAATAAGGCAGATACAGCAGAATGCGATTACCGCGGCAACAAGCATAACCTGTAAAGCCTCGCTACCGAGTGTAGGTGTTATAATCTGCAACATCTCGTTATCGGTTGTAAGTGCGAAAGGCAATGAACCTGCGTTGATTTTGTTCGCAAGCTCGGTCGCCGCCTCACTGCTTTCCATACCCTCGATATAGCAGTTTTTATCGTTAATTTGTGTATTAACTGTCGGGTTAGAAACCATTGTTTCGTCCATCCAAATAGAGATGGTGCCTTGCGATGCCGCAAGCTCCTTGGTAGCGGATGAGAACTTAGAAACACCCGAGGATTTAAGTGTAAGGTTTACAACATAACCCGTACCGTCTATGTAGCCTGCCTCGGCGTGCTGAACATCGTTACCCGTTAAAATAACATCCGATGTATCTTGGTTTTTGCAGAATTTAAGCTGTGCGGTTTCGCCAAGCTCGTTTACAACCTCTTGAGCATCGAACTGCTCCTCGGCATCGGCGGCTTGCGGAAAACGAACAACAACCTGATGCTTTTCGTAGTCGACAAAAACCTCATAATCGGTGATATTTTGGTTAACAAGACGGGTTTCGATAATCTCTTTCGCCGCGTCCATATTGTCCTTTGTAATTTTTGTGTCCTTAATATCGGGTGCAAAGACTGCCTCGACACCACCGCTGATATCAATACCCCAGCGAATGTCCGACGCACCTTTTATGCCGAAGTGAAAGGTGTTTTTGTCGCCGTAATAGTTGTCTATCGAAACGCCGAAAAATGCGGTATAGACAAATGCCAAAAGCAGTGCCAGCACGACAAAAAACTTTACTTTGCCTTTTCTTTTCATTGGCTATGCCTCCAAAACAAATTTGTTCGGGTCAAACCCTATATGGAAAATGACCGCAGAATACTTGATAATTATACCTTTATTTTTTGTGAAAGTCAACTAATTTTTAGCAATGTGTATCCGTTTTATTTAAAAGCTTTTCCAAAACGGCGTATTTTACGGCGATACAAAGCAGCTCGCTTGCGGCATCAAGCTCGTTTACGGTGGGGAAGCTCGGTGCAATGCGTATGTTGCTGTCCTGTGGGTCGTTGCCGTAGGGGAAGGTTGCGCCTGCGCCCGTAAGCGTAACGCCTGCATCGCGGCAAAGACCGACAACCCTCTTGGCACAGCCGGGCATTACATCAAGGCTTATAAAGTAGCCGCCTTTTGGATTTGTCCATTTTGCAATATCCAAGCCGTCAAGCTCTTTTTCAAGTCGGTGAAGAACCGCGTCGAATTTCGGTCGCAGTATTTCGGCGTGCTTTTTCATATGTGCGCGAATGTCGTCGATGCTTTTAAACATTCTTGCGTGGCGAAGCTGGTTAAGCTTATCGGGGCCTATGGTTTGAAAGCTCATTCTCTTTTTAAGGAATGCAACATTTTTTGCACTTGCCGCAACAGCCGCAACACCTGCACCCGGGAATGTTATTTTAGAGGTAGAGGCGAATTTTATAACCATATCCTCGTTACCGTACTTTTCACATTCGCCGAGGAGGTTTAGTATATTGTGCTCTTCATCGGTCAAATGGTGTACGCAGTAGGCGTTGTCCCACATAATGCGAAAATCAGCCGATGCGGGCTTTAGTTTTGCTATACGGGTTATAACCTCATCACTGTAAATAACACCCGTTGGGTTTGAATATTTCGGTACGCACCACATACCCTTAACCGCAGGGTCGGTAATAAGACGCTCTATCTCGTCCATATCGGGGCCGTCGGAATTCATAGGTACATTCATCATTTTTATGCCGAAGTATTCGCATATTTTAAAATGCCTGTCGTATCCAGGTACGGGGCACAGGAATTTTATTTCACCTTGCTTCAGCCAAGGTGTACCGCCGTCGTACGAGCCGTGTGTCATAAATTGCGATATTGTGTCGAACATCATATTAAGCGATGAGTTACCGCCGACGATAACCTGACTCGGCTCAACATCCATCATATCGGCGAAAAGCACCTTGAGTTCGGGCAGTCCGTCAAGACCGCCGTAGTTGCGGCAATCAATACCCGATTCGTTCAAATATCCCATTCGCGGGCCCACGGTGCTGAAAGCTACCTCACTTAAATCCATTTGCTTTACACTTGGGTTGCCGCGTGCCATATTAAGGCTTAAATCGCGCAGGCAAAATTCGTCGTATCTTGCCTTTACAAGCTCTAACTGTTTTTGTAATTGCTGTTTTGACAGCTCTGCATATTTTTGCATATAGTAATACCTCCGCTTAGTGTGACAAGCTTTATAATGCGGTCACACCGATTACATACCTTATATAATAATACATTTTCGCAAATAATGCAACTGTTATAATTGTAAAAAAATACCGCGGTACTTGAAAAGCTTTGTACCTTGTGGTAATATATAAAATATTAAACCGATAATTGCAATAGGTTTTGCCATTATATACAAATGTGGGGCGTTGAGATGAAAATATCTACAAAAGGGCGTTATGCCCTTAGAATGTTGCTTGATTTGGCAATGCACGGCGGCGACGGCTTTGTCGCGCTTAAAGACATTGCCGAAAGGCAGAATATTTCAAAAAAATATCTTGAACAAATAGTACCCGTTTTGACCCGTTCGGATATTTTACTTACCAACCGCGGCTATCAGGGCGGCTATAAGCTTGCAAAATCACCCGAAAAATGTACGGTCGGCGAAGTTTTACGCCTTACAGAGGGTAGCTTGGCGCCTGTACCGTGTGCCGAGGACAGCTCAACCTGCTCTCGCGCGGCGGACTGCATAACACTGCCTGTTTGGCAGGGGCTTAACAAGGCTGTAAACGATTATTTAAACAGCATTACCTTGCGCGATATAACCGATATGTATCGCGAAAATATAGGTAATGATTATGTTATTTAGGGGTTATTCAATGTCTGAACGGTTTTCAAGAACAGCTATGCTTTTGGGTGATGAGGCTTTAAAAAAGCTTCAAGACTCGCATATAGCGGTATTCGGCATAGGCGGTGTCGGCAGTTACACGGCAGAGGCACTTGTGCGCGGCGGCGTGGGCAAAATAACGGTTGTAGACAGCGACACAGTAAGCGAAAGCAATATAAACCGCCAGCTTTTCGCAACCTGCACGACGGTTGGCGAAAGTAAAGTAGAGGTTGCCGAAAAGCGGCTTTATGAAATCAACCCAGATGTAATGGTTATAAAACGAAACGAATTTTTCTTGCCCGAAAATGCGGCAAATTTCGACTTTTCACAGTACGACTATGTTGTGGACGCTGTTGATACCGTCAAGGCAAAGCTTGCACTTATCGAGTGCTGTAAAAAGGCAGGTGTGCCGATAATATGCGCAATGGGTGCGGGAAATAAGCTTGACCCAACGGCATTTACGGTTACCGATATTTACAAAACCTCGGTTTGTCCGTTGGCACGGGTTATGCGCGAACAGCTTAAAAAGCGCGGCATAAAAAAGCTTAAGGTGGTTTATTCGAAAGAAAAGCCGCTTGTCCCCAAGACCTCGGCAGAGGAAATACCCGACGGCTGTAAAAGGCATAGCCTGCCGGGCAGTGTATCGTTTGTGCCGCCCGTTGTGGGGCTGATAATAGCAGGCGAGGTTATAAAGGATATAACCTCGGTACGCGGCAACGGCTTGGGTTAATAACAGGAGGAAGTATGGCAAAGCAATTAACCGCTTGCGGAAGTATAGAGCGCAGTATAAACAAAAAATATCGCAAAACAATTTGGAACCCGTTTATCGAGGCGGTGAAAAATTACAGGCTTATAGAAAAAGGCGATAAAATAGCGGTTTGCATTTCGGGCGGTAAAGATTCGATGTTGCTTGCAAAGCTTATGCAGCTGCTTAACAGATACAGCGAGATTCCTTTCGAGCTGGAGTTTTTGGTTATGAACCCCGGTTACAGCCCGAAAAATCTTGAAAAAATACTGCAAAATGCAAGGCTTATGGAAATACCGATAACCGTTTTCGAGACCGATATTTTCAGTGTTGCCGACAGTGTGCCGAAATCGCCCTGTTATCTTTGTGCGAGAATGAGGCGCGGATATTTGTATAGCGAGGCAAGGCAACTCGGGTGTAACAAAATCGCGCTCGGTCACCATTTCAGCGATGTTATAGAAACCACCGTTATGGGTATGTTTTACGGCGGTCAGCTTCAGGCAATGCCGCCAAAGCTTTACAGCACCAATTTTGAGGGAATGGAGCTTATACGACCGCTTTACTGCGTACACGAGGACAGCATTATTTCGTGGAAAAATTACAACAACCTTTCGTTTTTGCAATGCGCTTGCCGCTTTACCGAAAGAAATTTCGAAACGGGTGACGGCGTGGGCGAGTCAAAAAGGCAAGAGATTAAGCAGCTTATAAAACAGCTTAAAAAAACCAATCCGAATATCGAAAAAAATATATTCCGCAGTATACACGCCGTGTGCTTGGACACAATGCTCGGTTGTAAAACAGGCGGCGAAACTTACGATTTCAATACCCTGTTCGCGGCGCGCGGGGAAAAGAGAAAGGACGAACAAAAAAATGAAAAAGAAAACAATACCGCAGAATGAAAAACAACAGAAAAAGCTGTACTTTTCGTGGGTTAAGTCTTCGAAAAGCGAAAATCCGTTTTTAATGATGCTTTCAATGATGCGCGAATACGGCATTTTTATAATTGCATTGGCGTTTTGCTATATGCTGTTTTACTATGTCCTTTTCGAGGCTGATGGTGACGATTTACGCGGAATGTACGCTGTTATAGCGTCTTCGGTGCTTGTGGTTTCTGTTGCGGCATACATACTTCGTCACATTTTGCGCACACACCGTTTTGAAAAATACAGCTCCGAAAGGGTGCCGCTTTTTAAGAATAATGTTTGGCGTTGTCCATCCTGCGGCAAAGAAAACAGGCTGTTGTCACCCTGCGACAGGTGCGGCGTGTTCCCCGTGCTTTACAAAATCGACAAAAAATTCGATGACGATATGAAAAAGGTTAAAAGTAAGAAACTGCAAAAGCAGTATGACGAATATAAACCCGTTTTTTCGGATATTAATGACACTGAAGAGTAAGAAAATCCGCATAAGCAATTAAAGTGCTTATGCGGATTTTTTATGCGTTAATTATCGGTATTGTTGTTTCGGTCAAAAAGCCGTTCATACTGAAAAGCATTAAGAAATCGGTGTAATTGCCGCTTTTTACAAGCGCGCTTACCGAGCCCGTGAAATAGCGTGGATCGATAAGTGTAATGCTTTCGTAGTTGTTAAGCAGCAACGGGACAAAGCAGTTTGCGTACGAGTCTTTTATAAGCAGTAAATGCCCCGTACCCTTGCCGCCGCTGACGGTTGCCGTGGCGTGATTGCCGTGCAGAAAATAGGCATATTTGTCTTTTTCGTTCAGTGCGGCAGTATCGTATATACCGTCATATTCTTTACCGTCCGCAACAAGCTTTGCACCATTTACGACGGGCGCTTTCACACTGTCATAGGGTGCGAAAGGGTCAAGTGCTTTCGAGTGCAGTGTTCCGCGAAAATCGGTCGCGACGGTGGTGTATTCGGTGGGCACCGCTTTTTTGTCGGTTTCTTCGCAGTAGACCTTATAGGCAAGCTCTGCCGCCGCGGCAGTCCAGTGGTGGTCGGTTTTATAGTACAGCGATGATTTATCCTTTACCGCCGAAAAAGCAGCGTATTGGTCACAAAGGCTTTCACCGAGAGCCGATGACAGCTTTTCACGGTATTTTTTCGCATTATAGCAGGGGGCATATTTCGGCAAAAATTCGCGACAAAGCTCTTGCGGCGAGGGGGCTGTAAGAACTTTTGCGGTTTTAAACGCACCTGAATTGTCGAAAAGGAACTGCCGAACCGCCTCAATGTTTTTTTCGGCTATGGCTTCATCAATATCATCATCTGTTATTCTTTCTGTATATGCACCGTTTTTGCACAGGTAAACACCGCCGATATCGCGCTTGCCAGAAAGCTTTTGCAACACAGTTTTAAGCGAGATTGCGGCATCGCGAAAAACAAGCTGGTCGCTTGAATATGTGTTAAGCTTTTTTTGAACCTCGCCCGACAGTACACCCTGCGCCGATATTTTCGGCATAGCCTCAAGCGGTCGATTTTCATTTTGCGAAAATTCGCGGTCGGGCGCAACAAAGCTACCAACAGTAAAAACGGCGAGTATGGCAATAAAACAAACGGTCATAATTAAGCCCTTGCTCTTCATAAAATCGACCTCCTTTTAAAATCTGAAATACAAAAACGGGTTGTAGCTTTCGCCGACCATAAAGCACACTGCGGTTACAAGCAGTAAGCACAAGGCGGTGATTTTAAGTGCTTTTGTACAGCAATTCGGCAAGTGATTTTCAATCAAATGCGTTATTTTTTTCGGCAAAGAGGTTGAAAAGAAAACGCAAATCAAAAGCAACAGCGCGTTAGAGTACAGCGCGTATACAGAGCCGTCGGCAACGCCGCCGAAACGGAACATCGCGCCGAGTGCGCCGAAAATTGTCGCCGCACTTTCGTTCGAAAAAATCGCCCAGCCAAGCACTATAAAGAACAGTGCATAAATATGCTGTAAAACGCGCGGTGCTTTTTCAAGAAAGCGTAATAAAAACAGCTTTTCTGCGATAAGCAGTACCGCAAAATATGCGCCCCACAGCAAAAAATTCCAGCTTGCGCCGTGCCAAATGCCCGTTAAAAGCCATGTTACGGCGATATTGAAAATCATTCGCGGCTTTTTGCAACGGTTGCCGCCAAGTGGAATGTAGACATATTCACGGAACCATGTGCCGAGGGATATGTGCCAGCGGCGCCAAAATTCGGTAATGCTTTTCGAAATATACGGTAGGTTGAAGTTTTCCAAAAACTCAAACCCGAACATTTTGCCCAGTCCTATTGCCATATCACTGTAACCCGAAAAATCAAAAAAGATTTGAAAGGTAAAGGCAATTGCGGTAAGCCAAGCACACAGTGCATCTGGGCTTTGCCGTGATGATAGCTCGCTATACAGCGCACCGACGGAGTTTGCAAGAAGCACCTTTTTCGCAAGACCTATAATAAATCTTTCACAGCCCATGCCGAACTGCGCAATGTTTTCGCGGCGAGTCGAAAGCTGTTTTTCAACCGTTTCATAGCGAACTATCGGCCCTGCTATAAGCTGTGGAAACATTGTTACATAGGCGGCAAAATCTATAATATTTTTCTGCACGCCGCAATCACCGCGCCAAACATCGACGGTGTACGACATTGTTTGAAAGGTGTAAAACGATATACCTATCGGCAGTGCAAGCCCTATAAGCGGTATCGTTCCGCCGAAAACACCGTTTATACTGTCAATTAAAAAATCGGTATACTTGAAAAACGCGAGTATGCCTAGGTTTACCGCAACGGATATTATAAGCACGGCGCGCGTTGCTTTTTCGCGTCCGCGTCGCCTGTAATAGCCTATTGCAATACCCGTTAAATAGCCGAAAAGGATTGTCGCCATCATTAAAAGGGCGTATTTCGGCATATCCCACGCATAAAAAACCAAGCTGAATATCAGAAGTACAAGGTTGCGCATACGGCGCGGCGACAGATAGTACACCAAAAGCACCGCAGGCAAAAAGCAGAACAGAAAAATTGCCGATGAAAAAACCACTTCAGTAAATCTCCTTTAAAAACAGGGGCTTTCAAAAAAGCCCCTTAAAATAACTAAATATACTTATCAATAACCTTTGCGGCGTTTTCATAGTCGTCGGTTATACAAAATACAGCGTAATTGCCCTTCACCCGTATAACGGCGTTGTCAATTTTTGTAAGCTCGGGCACATCATATGCCGCAAATGTGTCGTGTAACGATGTAACCTTTTGCTCTAACATAGCTTTTACGGTTTTTGCATCATCGGCATTTTTCAGGGTGAAAACAGCAAGCTGATCTGCCGCGGTAGAAGAGCCGAGATATGCAGTGCCGACAGCACCCTCGGGCAAGGCATAGGTTACCGAAAGCACGGTTTCGTTTACCTCGGTCAATTCACTTTCAAACTTAACCTCGCTTAAAACGGCTTTTGTAAGGGCATCGACATCAACAGTTGCTTGCTCGCCGCAACCGCCAAGGCAGATTGCCGCGAAAATAACCGCGATAAATGCGGCACAAAAACGCTTCATCATTTTTTCTTCTCCTTATTCTCTACATTTACGGTGTGTGCTTTAAGATATTCGAACCAGCCGCCGCAAATACCCGACGAAAAGTGAACACCGTCGCTTGTAACGCCGCTTGGTAAATATCCCTCTGCATTTATAAACGATGGATATGCATCAATAAAAAACAGGCGGTATGACTTGCACATTGCACGCAGCTTTGCGTTCATAAGGCAAATGTTTTTAAGATTTACCGTTGTATCACTGCTGTCCTTTTGCTTTGTAACGGGCAGAACACCCATAACATAAATGCTAAGCCGGGGATTTATGTTCCTAAGCTCTACCACAAGTTTTACATACTGCTTTACCACACTGTCGTATGACGGATAGCCAAGCTCGTTAAGCCCGAAAACAAGGTAAACCTTGCTGAATTTAGACTTATTCTTTTTAAGAGCCGAAAGCGCGGTATAGCTTTTGCCGTCGATGTTTATAAATTTTTTCGTAAACACGGTGGAAATGTTCAGTCCAACCTCGCAATACGGCAAAGCCTTTGTTTTGTTAAGGTCTGAATAAAGTATTATATCCACACCGCGCGAGTCGCCGATGAAGGCGGCATCGTTAAAAAACGAATTTGCCACCGCACCGCTTGCCGAAACGGGCTGTGAGTAATCGTGATTTTCGGCGACAAGATAACCGCCGTCGTTTTTTTTCGCCGCAGTGTCCGTTTTTGCCGACACAGACGATGCACACACACTTGCCGCCATAACACAGCACATAAATATGCACATAATTCGTTTCACGATTATCACCGCCTTTCAAAAAATATAATACTACAAAAAACGGCGCAAGTACAGTTACAAAACCGTTACAAACCTTATAGTTTTACCACATTTTGCGGCGCATTATTCGCATAGCGGTCAATATTTTCGTAAACGGTTTCTATAAGCCTTAGGCGTGCCTCGCGCGTAGCCCACGCGATATGCGGCGTTATAACAAGATTAGGCGCGGTAAGATAGGGGCAGTCCTTGGGCATCGGCTCGGTTTCAAGTACATCTATACCCGCACCTGCTATCGTGCCGTTTTTCAGTGCCTCGCAAAGGTCGTTTTCGTTGACGACCGCACCGCGCGAGGTGTTTATAAGCACTGCAGTCGGCTTCATCAGCACAAGTGTTTCGCGTGATACAAGATTTTGCGTTTCATCGTTCAGCGGACAGTGCAGGGTAAGATAGTCTGCCTCGGCAAAGATTTCTTCTTTAGTGCAAAATCTAACGCCCTCTGCCGTTTTCGGTGTGCGTGCGTTGGCGATAATATTCATACCGAACGCTTTGCCGATTTGCGCCACGCGTGCGCCTATCGTGCCGTAGCCGATTATGCCGAGTGTTTTGCCGCACAGCTCGCTTAACGAATACGGAAAGTAGCAAAAGCTTTTACAGCTTGCCCAGTCGCCGCGCTTTACCGAGTCATCATATTGGTGCAGCTTGGTTGCGAATTGCAGTATCATCGCAAAGGTCAGCTGTGCAACCGAATCGGTAGAGTATTCGGGCGAATTTGAAACCGTTACGCCGTACTTTTTCGCGGCGGCAAGGTCAATGTTGTTATAACCCGTTGCAAAAAGCGTTACGAATTTAAGCTTTTTGCAATTTTTCATAATTCTTTCGGTTATTTTCGATTTATTGCACACGATAACCTCGGCATCGGCGCAATTTTCAATTATTTCGTCCTCGGTCAATCTGTCAAAAAAGCTGACATTTCCAAGCTCTGAAAGCTTTTTAGGCGAAACGCCGTCGCCCGTGACGGAATCGGTATCAAGTACTGCTATATTCATATTATTCCTCCGTAATTAAAAGCCGAATGCACCGGGTATTGCGTACGACACGACCGACATAATTACAGCCGCGCCGATAACGCCTGCGAAAATTGCCGGAAATGCCTTTTTAAAGGGTATATTCAGCGCGTTTGCAACAAGCGCACCTGTCCAAGCACCGGTACCCGGTAGCGGTATTGCAACAAGCACAAAAAGACCGAACATTTTGTATTTTTCAACCTTTTCGCGGTTGTTATCTGCTTTTCTGTCAAGAAAGTCAAGTAGCTTTTTGCAACGGGGAAAGCGACGCAGAAAGGCGAAAATACGATTAAGAAAGATAAGTATAATCGGTATCGGCAGCATATTGCCTATAACACATATCGGAAAAGCCTTGATAAGCGCAACACCCATAAGCTTTGCCGCGATTATTCCGCCGCGCAGTTCCACAACGGGTAGCATCGATATAATTATCAACGACACCGCATCGGGGATATTTGCGAAAAAGTTTACAAGATATTCTACCATAGCAATAACTCCTTAAATTTCGGTTTTTATTTGCTTGTTTGTTTATTCGATTGAAACACCTTTAAAGTAGTGTTTAAGTATTTCTTTGTAGCTCCAACCCTTTGAGGCATAGTATTCCGCACCGACCTGACTCATTCCCACGCCGTGACCGTAGCCGCGCACGGTGAAGGTGAATTTGCCGCCCGAATACTTTATTTTAAACGCGGTAGAGCGCAACTCGTAATCAAGCAGGGCGTCGCGGAATGACGAGCCTGTTACGGTTTTTTTGCCGCCGATGCTTATACTTCTCGCATAGGCGTTGTTTTCGTCGTAGGTAACCTTAAACCATTTGTTTTTCGAAATGCCGCCGAGGTCTACACCGTATGTGTCTTTAACGCGCTTTTTCAGCTCCGACGCGGTGTATGTAACGGTTGTTTCAAAGCCACTTGCGTATTTATCGCCTGCCGATTCAACTGCACGCAGATACGGCAAGTCAGCATACCAAACATCCTTGCAGTTCGCAGAATAGCCTGCCGAAATGGCATAGTAGTATGTCTGCGCGGTATTGCCGCCGTAGGTAGCCTTTACGCCGTTTACGGCATTTGCGGCGGAGATTGCGCGACTTCCCGCGGTTTTCATAGGTACGGCAGGTGCGGCACCGCTTTTAGAGCCTGCATTTATGAGCCAGCAGTACGCAGCAACTGCCTGTGCTTTAAGTGCCTCTATATGGTATCCGCTACCCATTTCAGCCTCAATAATACAGGGGATTATGTCCATATAGTCACCCTTTATTATTGCACCTGGTGCATAGGATTTACCGTTTATTTTAACACTCCACGACGATTGGTTGGTAACGGTCAGGTTGTTGACTTTACTGCCGTTGCTTATGCTGAAGGATACCGTTGTGCCCTCCTCAATGCTTTGACCTGCCTCACATTCCTGTGCCGTAACCGTTCCTGCGGTTTTTGATGAGGTTACTGTTTTTATTTTACCGACACGAAGTCCTGCTTTTTTAATAGCATTTTGCGCCGCTTTTGAGGTTTTGCCCGTAAGCTTAGGCATTTTAACCACCTTAAAGTCAAGACTGCCGTCGCTTACCGTAACATTTATTTTGGTATTTACCGCAACCGTATCGCCCGATTGAACAGATTGCGAAAGAACGGTGCCCTTTTCAAGCGAGCTTTTTTCTTTGGTTATTTTTCCGACAAGCAGGTTTGCTTTTGAAAGCACCGTTTCAAGGTTGCTTTGCGCATTTCCGATTAGGTCGGGCATAACGGTTTCACCGCCCGACAGTCCTATGCTGACGGTAAGCGTTACGGTTACATCACTTGAAATTTCCGCACCGTCTGCAACAGATTGGGCAATAATTTTGCCGCGCGGCTCCTCAGACTCCTGTTCGATAAACTTTACGCCGACACCAAGTGTGTTTTTAAGAATACTTTTCGCTTGTGCCTTGTCGGTACCCGTTACATCTATCATTGTAACGACCTTGCCGACATCGACCTTTGCGGTTTTATCCATATTATCGGTCAAGCCTGTCTGCTCGTATCTTCTTTCGGTCGAAGACTGCGGCTTTTGCACGGTGGCGGTGCTTGCCGTGGTTTGTATGGTACTGCTTGCGGCTTTTGACGATGCGGCACTGCTTGATGCCGCCGCTTGCAGTTTAGAGGATACCGCACTGCTGACTGCATTGCTTTCGGTTATGGGATTTTCCGCCCTTTCACCTGTGCGTAGCTTTCGACATGCAACGACCGTTGTTTTATCCCCGCCCTTTGCAAGTAAAACAAGTAATTCATCGGCAGAGTCGACGGCAATATCAAGCTTTGGTAACGAGGCATCAAACAGCTTTTTTATATACTCGGTTTTAACGCCCTCGTTTATAAAGCCGATTCTTTCGATATAAAACGGCGCCTCACCGCTGTAAGTGAATGCCGAAAACACAAGCCATTCACCCGTTTTATACTCGCTGTCGAAACAAACGGTCGGGTGTAACTTTATGTAGTTTTCTTTTAAAAAGCTGAACAAGCCGCCAAGCATAAGGCTGTCGCCCTTTTCGACACCGCGTATAACGGTTATTTCGCTGTCGGCGCTAACCGCCTCGGCAGTGTTTAGACAGCCGTAGGCATTTTGCTCGCCGTTGAACAGGTGACTGGTATAGTAGCCTGTTTCTTTTTCGTTTTCGGTTACTACGGGATAGCCGAAATTCTGCTCGGGCAATGTCAAAAAGCCTGTGAAATCGGCATTTTTTTGTTTTAATGCGGCGTATTTTTTCAGCTTGCCGCCCTCGTCGGTCGCACTGTCATCGGTTACAAGTGCCGCAATTTCACGATATGCGGTATTACAGCTTGCCGCGTCCTTAGGCGTTTTTAAAAGCAGTACCGCCGCAACTGCCGCCAAAGCCAATACAGGCAGTACAACAAGCAGTGTTTTCGGAAAGCGGCTTTTTTTATGCTCTTGCTTTTGTTCGCTTTTATAGGCAACTATGAAATCGGCAGCCTCTTGCGCCTCTATTGTTTTGCGCGCAGGTGTTTTAATATAACCGTCTATCGCGGCATCGTTATAAATCGGATGTTCGTGTTCGGTCTTTTTCGGTTCTGCCGTTTCGGTATTATTCAGCAACTCGGCAAAAAGGTCGCCGTCACTGTTTATTGTTTTGCCGCCTTGGTTGTCGTTCATATAATTCACCGTCCGTTTTATTATTCTTCGGTTGTGGTGCTTGCTGAAGAGTCATCTGCCGTGTCGCTCGCCACAGAAGAGGTAACCGTGTCACTTGCCGTAGATTGTGTCGGCTTAGAAGAAACGGTCGACGATGCGGCGGTAGAGCTGTTTTTGCTTGCCGTCGGCTTTGAAGACTCGGTTTTCGAGGAGCTTTGCTTTGAAGAATTTTGTTTTGAAGAGCTTGCAGAAGAGTTGGTTTTCGAAGAGTCTGATTTTGAAGAGGCATTTTGGGATGAGTCGGCTTTCTCGCTTGCGGTTTTTTTTCTGCCGACATAAATCGTTATCTTGTCGCCGACCATTGCAATTTCATTTGCACCTACCGACTGATTGCACACAATACCTATAAGCGATTTGTCAACCGTGCCGATTTTAACAACCTTATATTTAAAGCC